>NZ_JBEXXN010000004.1:0-198539 GCF_040630445.1 Streptomyces sp. NPDC005805 | reverse complement strand
CCGAAGGACGCGGTCTCCGAGGTGAAGCGGTCACCCGTCAACTGCATGCCGTCGCCCGAGTCGCCCGCGAAGCGGATGATCACCCGGTCCAGGCGGCGGACCTCCTTCTGGCCCTCGGGTCTGCGCTGTCCGCCCACGACGGCTTCATGGGGGTCGTGGGGATCACGGGCCCCTCCGGCCCCGTCGGCCTGTCCGGCCGGGCTACTGACCTGGCTGGTCACTGAACTGGACCTCCCTCGTCGAGGCGGTTCCTCGGGCGCGGCCGCAACGCGGCCCCACCCCTGGCAACCCTACGACGCGGGGTTGCCGTTCCCCGGACCGCTCACATGTCGGACGAACCTATGAGACGCGGTGTCACCGTGTTTGTCATGCATCGCCGCCCCCGTTTCCGGGACGGGACCCCGTCACGGGTCCCGGCCGTCACGAGTTCAGATACGTCAGCACCGCGAGCACCCGGCGGTGGTCCCCCTCGCTCGGGGAGAGCCCGAGCTTCAGGAAGATGTTGCTGACGTGCTTCTCCACCGCTCCGTCGCTCACCACGAGCTGCTTGGCGACCGCCGAGTTGGTGCGGCCCTCCGCCATCAGGCCGAGGACCTCGCGCTCGCGCGGGGTGAGCCCCGCGAGCACGTCCTGCTTGCGGCTGCGGCCCAGCAACTGGGCCACCACCTCCGGGTCGAGGGCCGTGCCGCCCCGCGCCACCCGCACCACCGCGTCGACGAACTCCCGTACCTCCGCGACCCGGTCCTTGAGGAGGTAGCCCACCCCGCGGCTGCTGCCGGCCAGCAGCTCGGTCGCGTACTGCTCCTCCACATACTGGGAGAGGACCAGCACGCCCACCTCCGGATGGGTGCGGCGCAGCTCCACGGCCGCCCGGACACCTTCATCCGTATGAGTGGGCGGCATCCGCACATCGGCGACCACCACATCCGGCAGGGCGTCCTGCGCGGCCAGCTCGGTGACCGTCTTGAGCAGTGCCTGCGCGTCCCCCACACCGGCGACGACCTCGTGTCCGCGGTCCGTCAGCAGCCGGGTCAGACCCTCCCGGAGCAGCACGGAGTCCTCCGCGATCACCACGCGCACTCTGTCCTCCACTGCCTCGCGTCCCCTTGTCGTCGTCCGGTCGCCGACGTCCGGCGTCCTGCGGCCGTGGCCCGGCGTTTCCCCGACGGGTCACGAGTCCAGCATCCCAGGATCGGGTGCCGGTCGAGCCGGGACCGCGTCCATGTCCCCACGGGGGACGGGCCCCGGGCCCCCGGGGTTGATCCGGGGGCCCGGAGCGCGGGGCGCGCGCGGGATGGCTGGGGGTCCGTGCTTCCGGGCGGGTGGTGGTCCCGCCGGACGGATTCGGTCAGCCGCGCCAGGGGAGTTCGGCGATCACGGTGGTCGGGCCGCCGGCGGGGGAGTCGACGGCGAGGACCCCGTCGACGGCGCCCAGACGTTCGGCGAGCCCCGCGAGACCGCTGCCGGCCGTCGCGTCCGCCCCGCCGCGTCCGTCGTCCGTCACCTGGAGCATCAGCCGGTCCTGGGAACGCCAGACCTCCACGGAGGCACGGGTGGCGCGGGCGTGTTTGCTGACGTTCTGGAGGAGTTCGGAGACGGTGAAGTACGCGATGCCCTCGATCGCCGCCGCCGGCCGCCGGTCCAGATCCACCTCGACCGCCACCGGCACCGCGCAGCGGGAGGCGACGGCGGAGAGGGCGGCGTCGAGTCCGCGGTCGGTGAGGACGGCGGGGTGGATGCCGCGGGCGAGGTCGCGGAGTTCCTGGAGGGCGATCTTCACCTCGCCGTGGGCCTCGTCGACCATGCGGGCGGCGGCCTCCGGGTCCTCGGTGAGCTTCTCCTTCGCGAGGCCGAGATCCATGGCGAGGGCGACGAGACGGGCCTGTGCGCCGTCGTGGAGGTCGCGTTCGATCCGGCGCAGATCCGCCGCCGCCGTGTCCACCACCACACCCCGGTCCGACTCCAGTTCGACGACCCGGCTGGCCAGCCGGGAGGGGCCGAGGAGCCCGCCGACCATGAGCCGGTCCACCTGGTTCAGCGCGCGGATCACCCAGGGCGTGGCGACCGTCAGCAGCAGACCGGCGACACAGGTCGCGGCGATCTCCAGCGGGGTGTCCAGATACTCGTTGTGCGTTCCGTCCCCGTACAGCTGGATGCCGCCGGCATCGCCCCACGCGGGGAAGACCCACTGCCACAGCGGGTAGGTCGCCAGCGCCCAGCCCGCCGTCCACAGCGGGACCACCAGGCTGAACGTGAACACCGCCCACGGGAAGTGGAGCAGCGAGTACAGCAGCTGCCGCCAGGAGGTGCCGCTCTTGAGCAGCCCCCCGATCCAGGCGAGCGCCCCGCCGCCGCCCTCGACCACGGGCTCCGGCGCCGGCACGTCCAGGTCCAGCAGGTACCGGGCCCGCAGCCGCTCCACCGCGCCCAGGCCGCGCAAGGCGGCGAAGGTGCCCGCCAGCAGCGGGACACCGACGAAGGTGACGAGCAGCCCGGCGCTGATCGACCCCATGGTCACGCTGAAGGTGAACAGCAGGATGCTCATGGGCAGACTCAGCAGGATCCAGCCGAACTCCCGCCAGGTGCGCCCCTCCAGGGGCGCGCGCAGCACGGGAGGGAGGGAGTGCGCCCGCCGCTGCCGGGGCGGCGCCGCGCTGTAACCGTGGTCCATGGCCATCGAGGTCGTCCGTTCTGCGAGGCGGGCTGTCAGGGGTCCAGCCTGCTGGCCGGGGGCGCCGCGCACCATGAGGGCGGTCGGCGTCCGGGTGGGGGGTTTACCCCACCCCGGGGAGGTGCGGGGGCTCGTGGGGGCGCGGCGGGGCCGGCGTCACACGGTGGGCGGCCGGCGTCACGCGGTGGTGCGGGCGCGCCAGGGGAGTTCGGCGGTGACGGTGGTCGGGCCGCCGGCGGGGGAGTCCAGCGCGAACAGGCCGTCGACCGCGCCGAGGCGTTCGGCGAGACCGGCCATGCCCGTCCCGCCGTCGAGCCGCGCGCCGCCCTTCCCGTCGTCCATGACCTGGATCAGCAAGCGGTCGCCCGCGCGCCAGACGTCGACGGAGGCGCGGGTGGCGCGGGCGTGTTTGCTGACGTTCTGGAGGAGTTCGGAGACGGTGAAGTAGGCGATGCCCTCGATGGCGGGGGCGGGGCGCTCGTCCAGGTCGGTGGTGACGGTGACCGGGACGGTGCAGCGGGAGGCGACGGCGGAGAGGGCGGCGTCGAGTCCGCGGTCGGTGAGGACGGCGGGGTGGATGCCGCGGGCGAGGTCGCGGAGTTCCTGGAGGGCGATCTTCACCTCGCCGTGGGCCTCGTCGACCATGCGGGCGGCGGCCTCCGGGTCCTCGGCCAGTTTCTCCTTCGCCAGGCCGAGGCCCATGGCCAGGGTGACCAGGCGGGCCTGTGCGCCGTCGTGGAGGTCGCGTTCGATCCGGCGCAGATCCGCCGCCGCCGTGTCCACCACCACTCCGCGCCGGGACTCCAACGCGGCGATCCTGCGCTCCAGTTCGTCGGAGGGCGACAGCAGCCCGCGCACCATCGCCCGGTCCGCGTTCGCCATGGCCCGGACCAGGAACGGCAGCACCGGCCAGAGGACCACCAGGCCCACCAGCGTCACGGCGAAGGTGAGCACCGCCCACGGCAGCCGGACGAAGCCGTGGAGCACCGCCCGCCACGCGACCGGGTCCTTCAGCCGCTGCCACACCCAGGCCAGGGCCCCGCTGCCGCCGTCGGACGCCCCCGGCGGACTCGGCTCGTCCACCCGCACCCCGAGCAGCGCCCGGGCGCGGGCCCGCTCCATCCGCCCGATGCCCCGCGCCCCCACCAGACCCGCGGCGAGCAGCGGCAGCCCGACGACGGTGACCCCCAGGCCGGCGCCGACGGACACCACGGTCACCACGTAGACGAAGGCGATCAGGCCGGCCGGCAGGTTGAGCAGCAGATGCGCGATCTCCTTCCAGGTGCGGCGGTCGAAGGCGAAGCGCGCGGGAGGCGGGCCGGTCTCGCCGGTCTCGTCGGGGGCGGTGTCACTCGCGGTCATGTGCCCAGCCTGCCGGGCCGGGTACCCGGCCCGCCATGGGGTACATGGGTGCGGCGGCGTAGGGATAACCCCACCCGGCCCGGGACGCGGCCGCCCGCGCCCGCCGACGCGACTGCCCGCGCCCGCTTGGGCAGGGCCTAGACTCCGGTGCGTATCGAGGCGACGGGACGCGGACGAGCGGGACGCGGAGAGGGAGCGAGGGCGGACGTGCCGGAGGAGACCGTGGTCGTCCACGCGGCGGACTACTTCCAGGGGTACGGGGTCGTCGGCCTGCTCGCCGTGCTCGGCGTGCTGTTCGTCGCCGTCGCGTTCGGCGCGGGACGGCTGCTGCGGCCCGTGGCGCCGACCCCGGAGAAGCTGCTCACCTACGAGTGCGGTGTCGACCCGGTGGGCGACGGCTGGGCCCACACCCAGGTCCGCTACTACGTGTACGCCTTCCTCTATGTGATCTTCGCCGTCGACTCCATCTTCCTCTTCCCCTGGGCGACCGTCTTCGCCGCCGACGGCTACGGCGCGACGACCCTCGTCGAGATGTTCGTGTTCCTCGGCTTCCTGACCGTGGGACTGCTCTACGCGTACAAGAAGGGCGTCCTGACATGGGCGTGACCCCCGCCCCCGTGGACCTGCCGGAGCCCCAGCGGCTCGGCGTACTGTCCCGGCTGGCGCCGGAGCCGATGAAGGTGGTCCTCAACTGGGGCCGCCGCTACAGCCTGTGGGTCTTCAACTTCGGGCTCGCCTGCTGCGCCATCGAGTTCATCGCGGCGTCCATGGCGCGGCACGACTTCATCCGGCTCGGCGTGATCCCCTTCGCGCCCGGGCCCCGCCAGGCGGACCTGATGATCGTGTCGGGCACGGTCACGGACAAGATGGCGCCCGCGGTGAAGCGGCTCTACGAGCAGATGCCGGAGCCGAAGTACGTCATCTCCTTCGGCGCCTGCTCCAACTGCGGCGGCCCGTACTGGGACTCCTACTCGGTGACCAAGGGCGTCGACCAGATCATCCCCGTCGACGTGTACGTGCCGGGCTGCCCGCCCCGCCCGGAGGCGCTGCTCCAGGGCATCCTCAAGCTCCAGGAGAAGATCGCGCGGGAGTCGCTGGGCGAGCGCTACGGGCGCGGGGGCGGGGCGCGTCCGTCGGCGGACGCGCTGCGCAGCGGGCTGGTCGCGCCGCCGCCTCCCGCGGACGCGGGCGGGGCCGGTCCGGGGACCGCTTCCGGTGCCGGGGCCGGCGCGGAGGGCGGTGGACGGTGAACGCGTACGACACCCTCCCCGACGGGGTGACCGAACTCTTCGGCGACGGCGCCACCGCGGAACGCGCCTACGACCTCCTCACGGTCGACGTCCCGGCCGAGTCCTGGATCCCGGCCCTGGAGACCGCCCGGTCCACCCTGGGCTGCACCTTCTTCGACTGGCTGAGCGCGGTGGACGAGCCGGGCACCGGGTTCCTGGTGTCCGTGCACGCCGTGGCCCTGGGCGACGGCGCGGTCCGGCGGCTGCTGGTGCGTACGACCGTCCCGCACGACGCCCCCGTGCTGCCGACGGCGGTCGGGGTCTGGGCCGGTGCCGCCTGGCACGAGCGGGAGACCCACGAGATGTTCGGCGTGGACTTCACCGGCCACCCGGGGCTCGAACCACTGCTGCTGCCCGAGGGCTTCGAGGGACATCCGCTGCGCAAGGACTTCGTGCTCGCCGCCCGGGTCGCCAAGGCGTGGCCGGGCGCCAAGGAGCCGGGGGAGTCCGACCACGGCGGGCCGAAGCGCCGGCAGATGCTGCCGCCCGGGGTGCCGGACCCGAACGAGTGGGGCCCCCTCAAGGGCCAGCTCCCGCCCGCCCCGACCCGGCCCGCCCGCACGCCGCGCGCGGGGGCGGGTGCCGGTGCGGGTGCCGGGGGCGCCGCCGGTGCGGGCGGCACGGGCGCTGGTGAGCGGCCGCCGCGCCGGACGCGCAGCGCCTCGGAGGGCTCGGCCTCCCAGACGCCGCCGCCCGCGGAGGCCGGTCCGGGGGCCGGACCCGGTACCGGGGAGCGTCCCCCGCGCCGGATGCGCAGCGCGTCGGAGGGCTCGGCGTCCCAGGCGGCCCCGGAGGCCGGTCCGGGGGCAGGAACCGGGGAGCGTCCCGCGCGCCGCACCCGCAGCGCGTCCGAGGGCTCGGCCTCCCAGACGCCGCCGCCCGCGCCCCGGCCCCGCCGGACGCGCAGCGCGAGCGACGGCTCCGCGTCCCAGACCGCGGCGCAGCCGCCGGCCACCCCGGACGACGCCACGGACCCGGCCGGGTCCGCCCCGCCCGCGCAGCCCCCGCGCCGCGCCCCCCGCAGTGCCGACGCCCCCTGGCACCACGCCCGCCCGGCCTTCGCCGAGGAGCCCGAGGAGCGCGAGACACCACCCCCCGCGCCCGAGGAGCCCGGGCTGCCCGGAGAGCCCTCCGCCTCCGGCGAGCGCCCCACACCCGAGGAGCCCGAGGAGCGGCCCGAGGAGCGCGAGGCGCGCCCCGCGCCGGGCGAGCCCGGAGAACCTCCCGCGCCTGAGGCCGAGCCCCCCGCGCCGGAGGCCGAGCCCGCGCCCGAGGCACCCGACACCCCGGCAACACCCGACACCACCCCCGAGCGACCCACCGGAGGCGACCCCGCGTGAACGACGTGCTCGACGTCGCCGTCCGGCTCCTCGCCGTCTTCGCCGCGTTCCTCGTCCTCCCGCTCCTGGTCGGACAGACCGAGCACAAGGTGATGGCGCACATGCAGGGCCGGCTCGGCCCGATGTACGCCGGCGGCTTCCACGGCTGGGCCCAGCTCGTCGCCGACGGCGTGAAGTTCGCGCAGAAGGAGGACGTGGTCCCGGCCGACGCCGACCGCCGTGTCTTCCAACTCGCCCCCGCCGTCGCCCTGCTGCCCTACCTCCTGGTCCTCGTCGCCATCCCCGTGGGCCCGGGCGAGGGCGCGGTCGGCCAGGTCGTCGACGCGGGCGTCTTCTTCGTCCTCGCCGTGATGGGCGTCGGCGTCCTCGGCTCGCTGATGGCGGGCTGGGCCTCGGCCAACAAGTTCTCCCTCCTCGGCGGTCTGCGCACCGCCGCCCAGCTGCTCGCGTACGAGCTGCCCATGCTGCTGGCCGCCGCCTCGGTCGCGATGGCCGCCGGCACGGTGTCCCTCATCGGCATCCTCGACGCCTTCCAGTGGTGGTGGCTGCCCTGGCAGATCACCGGCGCGCTCGTCTTCTTCGTCGCCGGTCTCGCCGAACTCCAGCGTCCGCCCTTCGACATGCCGGTCGCCGACTCCGAGATCATCTTCGGCGCGTACACCGAGTACACCGGTCTGCGCTTCGCCCTCTTCCTGCTCGCCGAGTACGCGGGCATCGTCGTGCTCTGCGCGCTGACGACCGTCCTCTTCCTCGGCGGCTGGCACGGCCCGTTCGGCGCCGACGGCCTCGGCTGGCTCTGGACCCTGCTCAAGACCGCCGTCCTGGCCTTCGTCGTCATCTGGCTGCGGGTGTCCTACCCGCGGATGCGCGAGGACCAGTTGCAGAAGCTCGCGTGGACGGCGCTCGTCCCGCTCGCCCTCGCCCAGATCGCCCTCACCGGCGTCGTCAAGGTGGTGCTCTAGCCGTGTCCCCGATCCCCGGTTCCGGCCTGGCCAAGGGCCTGGCCGTCACCCTGCGGACGATGACGAGGAGGACCGTCACCGCGCAGTACCCGGACGTCCTCCCCGAACTCCCGCCCCGCACGCGCGGGGTGATCGGCCTGTTCGAGGAGAACTGCACCGTCTGCATGCTCTGCGCCCGCGAGTGCCCCGACTGGTGCATCTACATCGACTCCCACAAGGAGACGGTCCCGCCGGCCGCCCCGGGCGGCCGCGAGCGCAGCCGCAACGTCCTCGACCGTTTCGCCATCGACTTCTCCCTCTGCATGTACTGCGGTATCTGCATCGAGGTGTGCCCCTTCGACGCGCTGTTCTGGTCGCCCGAGTTCGAGTACGCGGAGACGGACATCCACGAACTCACCCATGAGCGGGACAAGCTCCGCGAGTGGATGTGGACCGTGCCCGCCCCGCCCGCGCTCGACCCGGGCGCGGAGGAGCCCAAGGAACTCGCCGCGGCCCGCAAGACCGCCGACAAACTCGAAGCGGCCCGGGCCGCCGAGGCCGCCCGCGCGGCGGAGGCGGCCCAGGCGGCCAAGGAAGCCGACGCGGCCGACGCGGCCGACGCGGCCGACGCGGCCGACCCCTCGCCCGGCGAGCGCCGCACCGAGGACGGAGGTACGGCATGACCCTCGCCGCGACCGCCCCCCACGGCTTCCTCTCCCCGACCGGCGTCGAGATCGCCTTCGTCCTCGTCGGCCTCGTCACCCTCGGCGCGGCCGTGATCACCGTCACCACCCGCCAACTGGTGCACGCGGCCCTCTGGCTGGTCGTCGCGCTCGGCGGACTCGCCGTCGAGTACCTCCTGCTCACCGCCGAGTTCATCGCCTGGGTGCAGGTGCTGATCTACGTCGGTTCCGTGGTCGTCCTCCTCCTCTTCGGGCTGATGCTCACCAGGGCCCCCATCGGCCGCTCCCCGGACGCCGACTCCGGCAACCGGTGGGTCGCCCTCGCCGTGGCCGGGACCGCCGCCGTCGCCCTGGTCTGGGTGGTCGTGGACGCCTTCCGGACCACCTGGATCGACCTGGACGGACCGGTCCAGGGCTCCACCGAGGTGACCGGCGAGATGCTCTTCCGGAACTGGGTGCTCCCCTTCGAGGCCCTGTCCGTCCTTCTCCTCGCCGCCCTCGTCGGCGCGATCGTCCTCTCCCGCAAGGACGACCCGGACACCCCCACCGGACCCACCGACGGAGGGACGCGCTGATGCACCTCGCCTATCCCGCTGTCCTCGCCGCCCTCCTCTTCTGCGTCGGCCTCTACGGGGTCCTCGCCCGCCGCAACGCGATCCTCGTCCTGATGTCCGTCGAGCTGATGCTCAACGCCGTCAACCTCAACCTGGTCGCCTTCGACGTATGGCTGCGCGACACCCTCCACGCCGGCCAGGCCCTCACCCTCTTCACCATCGCCATCGCCGCCGCCGAGATCGGCATCGGCCTGGCCATCGTGCTGATGGTGTACCGCAACCGCGGCACCTCCGACATCGACCGCCTCCGCGACACCGCGGAGACCCCCGACGGCACCGGCACGGACACCGGAGCCGACGACGCACCCGCCGACCGCGAGGAGAAGGCCGAGGCCACCGCGTGACCACCACGACCCTCGCCGTCCTCGTCCCCCTCCTCCCCTTCCTCGGCGCCGCGGCCGGCCTTCTGCTCGGCCGCACCGCCCCCGGCTTCGTCCGCCCCCTCGCCGTACTCCCCGTCCTCGCCGCGGCCGTGCTCGCCGTCCTGGTCGCGGTGCGCCAGGACGGCGGCCCTGCCCTGGACGCGGCCACCGAACTCACCCCCACCGGCTCGGTCCCGATCGACCTGGCCCTGCACATCGACGGCTTCGCCGCCCTCGTCGCCGTCCTCGTCGGCGTCGTCGCCTCCTGTGTGCAGATCTACTCCACGGCCTATCTGCGCGACGACCCCCGCTATCCCTCCTACGCGGCGCTGGTCTCCCTGTTCACCGCCGCGATGCTCCTCGTCGTCTACTCGGGCGACCTGATGGTGCTGCTGGTCGGCTGGGAGATCATGGGCATCTGCTCGTACTTCCTCGTCGGCCACTACTGGGAGACCCCCGAGGCGCGGGCCGCCTCCCTCAAGGCCTTCCTGGTCACCAAGCTCGGTGATGTCCCCTTCCTGATCGGTCTGTTCGCCCTCGCCGCCGACGCGGGCACCTTCCGTATCACCGGGATCCTCGACGCCGTCGCCGACGGCCGAATCGAGCACCCCACCCTCGTCGCCCTGCTGCTCCTCGCGGGCGTGGCGGGCAAGTCCGCGCAGTTCCCGCTGCACACCTGGCTGCCCGACGCGATGGCCGGCCCCACCCCCGTCTCCGCGCTGATCCACGCCGCCACCATGGTCGCGGCCGGTGTCTACTTCGTCGCCCGGCTCCTTCCCCTGTTCGCCGCCTCCGCCGCGGCGATGACCGTCCTCGCCGTGATGGCCGCGGTCACCATGACCGGATCCGCCCTCGCCGCCCTCGCCCAGGACGACATCAAACGGGTCCTCGCCTACTCGACGATCGGCCAGCTCGGCTATATGACGGGCGCCCTCGCCGTCGGCGACCGCGGCTCCGCCGTCTTCCACCTCCTCGCCCACGGCGCCTTCAAGGCGCTGCTCTTCCTCGCCGCCGGTGTGCTCATCCACGCCGCCGGCACCAACTCCCTGGCCGCCATGTCCCGTATGAGCGGCCTGGCCCGGCGCGCCCCCGACGCCTACTGGACGACGACGATCGCCCTGCTCGCGCTCGCCGCCATCCCCCCGTTCGCCGGCTTCTTCTCCAAGGAGGCCGTCCTGGTGGCCGCCGAGCACACCGCGCTCGGCGAGTCCGGACTCGCCCCCGCCGCGGCCGGCTGGACCGTGCTCGTCGCCGGACTGGTCACCGCCCTCCTCACCGCCGCCTACGCGACCCGCCTCTGGCTCCTCGCCTTCCGCGGCCACGGCCCCGAGGCCCCCGACCACGGCCGGGAGCCCGTCGCCATGACCTCCGTGCTCTGGGTCCTCGCCGTGCCCTCGATCGCCTTCGGACTCGCCTGGGACCGCCTCCCCGGCTGGTTCGACGGCCAGGACCTGGCCCCCACCCTCACCACGGCCGTGCTCGGCACCGGCGTCGCCCTCGTCGGCGGACTGGTCACCTACGCCGCCTGGCGCCACGCCACCGCCTTCGCCGGCCGCCCCCCGATGGGCGCCGTCGCCGCGCACCCCGACGAGGAGCCCGCCCTCTCCGAGGCCGAGGCCATCGCCACCCACAAGGCCGCCTACGGCTCCCTCTCGGGCGCGCCCGACCCCGCCGACCCGGCCCGGCTGCTCCTCGGCCCCCTGCACCGGCCCGCCGCCGCGGGCTTCCACCTCGACGCCGTGTACTCCGCCCTCTTCGTGCGCCCCGTGCGCGCGGCGGCCGGACTCGTCCGCTTCCTGGACCGCGAGGTCGTCGACACCTACGTCCGGGGCGCGGGCGCGGGCACCCGCCTGCTGGGCGCCGCCGTCCGGCGGGCCCAGACCGGCAATGTGCAGACCTACCTCGGCGCACTCCTCGCCGGGTCGGTGGTGCTCGCCGTCGCCGTCGTCGTCCTGTCCCACCTGAACGCGGGGGTCTGAGCCGTGATCGATATCAGCGAGTCCGTGATGCGGTTCCTTCTCGCGTTCATCGTCCTCGCCCCGCTCGCCGGGGCCGCCGCCGCCCTGCTGCCGGCCCCGCCCGGTCTGCGCGGCACCGGGCCCGCCCAGGCCGTCCTGCGGCACGGCGTGACCGTGACCGGCGCGGTCCTCGTCGCCGCCGTGGTCCTCGCCCTCGGCTTCGACCACGACCGCCCCTCGGCCACGCAGGCCACCACGGACGTGAGCTGGATTCCGGCACTGGACGTGCGGATCCACCTCGGTGTCGACGGCATCTCGCTCCCCCTTCTGCTGCTGACGGCGTTGCTGACCTTCCTCTGCGCCCTGCACACCTACTTCACCAGGGACTCCGCGCCCGCCGGCCCGGCGCGCTCCCCCCACGCGGCGAAGGCGTTCACCGCGCTCGTCCTCGTCCTCGAATCGGGCACCCTCGCGACCTTCGCCGTCCTCGACCTCGTGCTCTTCTTCCTGGCCTTCGAGATGGTGCTCATCCCGATGTACTTCCTCATCGCCCGCTGGGGCGGCGAGGGGCGGCAGGCCGCGGCCTGGAAGTTCATCCTCTACACACTGCTCGGCTCGGTCGTGATGCTGCTCGGCCTCCTGCTGATCGGGCTGAAGACCGGCACCTTCGACATGGTGGCACTCGCCACTGACAACGGCCGGGGGATGACCACGTCCGTGCAGGTCATCGCCGTTCTGGCGATCGGGATCGGCCTCGCCGTGAAGACCCCGATGTGGCCCCTGCACAGCTGGCTCCCGGACGCCCACACCGCCGCGCCCACCGTCGGCTCGGTGCTGCTCGCGGGCGTGCTCCTGAAGATGGGCACCTACGGGTTCGTCCGGATCGTGCTGCCGATCGCCCCCGACGGCATGCGGGTCTTCGCGCCCTACCTCGCGGCCTTCGCCGTCACCGGCATCGTCTACGGGTCCCTCGCCTGCCTCGCCCTGGCCCGCCGGGGCGCGGGCGGCGACCTGAAGCGGCTCATCGCCTACTCCTCCGTCGGCCACATGGGCTTCGTCCTCCTCGGCATCGCCACCATGACCCCGACCGGCGTCAACGGCGCCCTGTTCGCCAACATCGCCCACGGCCTGATCACCGGACTGCTGTTCTTCCTGGTCGGCGCGGTGAAGGACCGGTACGGCACCGCCGACCTCGACACCCTCGCCGGTGCCGGCGGCGCCGCCCTGTACGGGCGCGCCCCCCGGCTCGGCGGTCTGCTCGCCTTCGCCGCCGTCGCCTCCCTCGGACTGCCGGGACTCGCCGGCTTCTGGGGCGAGATGCTGGCCCTGTTCGGCGCCTTCGACCCCGCGCCGGGCCTGAGCCGTCCCGCGTTCCTGGTCTTCATGGCGGTCGGCGCCTTCGGCACCCTGCTGACGGCCGCGTATCTGCTGGTCGTCGTGCGGCGGGTGTGCATGGGCACCCCCGAGCGGGAGTCGGCGGGCCTGCTCACCGACGTCCGCGGCCACGAGTTCGCCGCTTGGACGCCGCTCGTCGCCCTCACCGTCCTCGCCGGACTGTGGCCCGCGGTCCTCCTCGGGCTCACCGACCCGGCCGTGCAGAAGCTCCTCGCGGGAGGCAACTCGTGACCGTCGCCGCCGAGAGCGCAGCCGGCCTCGTCCAGTCGGTCGACTGGGCCACCATCGCGCCGCCCACCCTCACCGCCGTGGCGGGCCTGCTCGTCCTGGTGGCCGACCTGTTCCTCCCCGAGCGCCGCAAGCCCCTGCTGGGCGCCCTCGCGATCACCGGCCTGGTGGCGGCGATCGTCTCCCTGGCACCCCTGCGCGCCGGGGACCGCTCGACCTTCTGCCTCGCCGCCGGCACCCGGGCGTGCAGCTACACGGCCGACCACTTCACCCTGGTCATCCAGTTCCTGGTGCTCGGCGGGGCCCTGCTGACCGCCGTGCTCTCCCTCACCGAGACCCGACCCGGCGGGCTGCCCGCCGGGGAGTACTGGTTCCTGCTGCTCTCCTCGGCGGCCGGCGCGGCCCTGCTGCCCGCCTCCCGGGACCTCGCCACCCTGATCGTCGCCCTGGAGGTCGCCTCCCTGCCCGCGTTCGCCCTGGTCGGGCTGCGCCGCGGCGACCGGCGGTCCAGCGAGGCCGCGCTCAAGTTCTTCCTCTCCTCGGTCACCGCGACGGCCGTCACCCTGCTCGGCGTGAGCTTCGTGTACGCGGCGACGGGCACCATGCACCTCACCGAGGTGGCCGCCGCGCTGGAGAACGTCCCCGGGCAGCTCGACACCCTCGCGAAGACGGGCGTGGCCCTGACCCTGGTGGGCTTCGCCTTCAAGACCGCGGCGGTCCCCTTCCACTTCTGGGTGCCCGACACCTACACGGGCGCCCCGCTGCCGGTCGCCGCCTACCTGTCCGTGGTCGGCAAGGCGGTCGGCTTCACCGGGCTCGTCCTGGTGACCGTCGTCGCCTTCCCCGGCTACGCGGACATCTGGGGCCCGGCCCTCGCCGTGCTCGCCGCCCTCACCATGACCGCGGGCAACGCCGCCGCGCTGCGCCAGGCGGCCGGCCGCGACCGGAGCGCGGTCCGGCTGCTGGCCTGGTCCTCCGTGGGGCAGGCGGGCTATCTGCTGGTCCCGATCGCGGCCGCCGCGTACTCCAGCGACGAGCAGATCGGCGCGACCGTCTCCTACGCCCTGATGTACGCCGTGGTGAACCTCGGCGCGTTCTCCGTCGCGGCCCTGGTCGCCCGCAGCCACCCGCGCAACCGGATCTCCGACTACCGGGGCCTGTACGCGACGAGGCCGCTCGCCGCCCTGGCCATGGCCTTCTTCCTGCTCTGCCTCGCGGGCCTGCCGCCGGGCATCATCGGGCTCTTCGCCAAGGTGACCGTCTTCTCCTCGGCGGTCGACGCGGGGCTGGGCTGGCTCGCCGTGGTGATGGGCGTCAACGTGGTCGTCGCGCTCTCCTACTACCTGCGCTGGACCGCGGTCCTCTTCCGCGCGCCGGAGACGGCCGCCGAGCCCGCCACCGAGCCCGCCACCGGGGCGCCCGGTGGGGCGCGCCGTCGCGGCCCGGCGCCGGTGACCGTCGCCGTGGCGCTCACCGCGCTCGCCGCCGTGGTGCTCTCCGGCTGGCCCCAGCTGGCGCTGCGCTTCGCCGCCGACACCCTCTTCTGACGGGCCGCCCGCCCACCGCACGCGGCCGGAACCACCCGGACGGCCGAGCCCCCGCCCCGCCGCACAGCCCCTGGCCCGCGAGCCGGGGGCGCGGGGAACCAGCGTCCCTCGCCTGGCGTTGACCAGTACAGAAGGGTCCACTGGAGAGTGGAGCACCCGGGTAGAAGGGTCCCCTGCCGCACCACTTGGAGGGCGTACCGTGCACCGCCGGCACAACGGGCTGAAGACCGCCGTCCTCCTCGGGGGACTGTCCGCACTGATTCTCGTCATCGGCAGCTTCTTCGGCCGTACGGGGCTGATCGTGGCGCTCGTCGTCGCCCTCGGCACGAACGCCTACGCGTACTGGAACAGCGACAAGCTGGCCCTGCGCGCGATGCGGGCACGGCCGGTGAGCGAGTTCGAGGCCCCCGCGCTCTACCGCATCGTCCGCGAGCTCTCCACCGCGGCCCGGCAGCCCATGCCCCGGCTCTACATCTCCCCGACCCAGGCCCCCAACGCCTTCGCCACCGGCAGGAACCCGAGGAACGCCGCCGTCTGCTGTACAGAGGGCATCCTCAGAATCCTCGACGAGCGCGAACTGCGCGGGGTGCTCGGCCATGAGCTGAGCCACGTCTACAACCGCGACATCCTCATCTCCTCGGTCGCCGGGGCCCTGGCGTCCGTGGTGATGTTCCTGGTCAACTTCGCCTGGCTGATCCCGATCGGCCGGTCCAGCGACGACGACGGCCCCGGTCTCCTCGGCATGCTCCTGATCATGCTCCTGGGGCCGCTGGCCGCCTCGGTCATCCAGCTCGCCGTCAGCCGCTCCCGCGAGTACGAGGCGGACGCCTCCGGTGCCCAGCTCACCGGGGACCCGCTCGCCCTCGCCAGCGCCCTGCGGAAGCTGGACGCCGGGACCAAGCAGCTCCCGCTGCCGCCGGAGCCCCGGCTGGAGACGGCGAGCCATATGATGATCGCCAATCCCTTCGGCCCGGGCCGGGGCCTCTCCAGGATGTTCTCCACCCACCCGCCCATGGCGGACCGGATCGCTCGACTCGAGCAGATGGCAGGTCACCGACCGTGAAGACAATTCTGAACGTCATATGGCTGGTCCTGAGCGGCTTCTGGCTGTTCCTGGGATACCTGGTCGCAGGTGTGCTGCTCTGCATCACGATCATCGGCATCCCCTTCGGCCTGGCCGCCTTCCGTATCGGCGTCTACGCCCTGTGGCCCTTCGGGTACACCACCGTCGACCGCCACGACTCGGGCGCGCCCTCCCTCGTCGGGAACGTGCTGTGGATCGTCCTGGCCGGCTGGTGGCTCGCCCTCGGCCATATCCTCACGGGCATCGCCCTGTGCCTGACGATCATCGGCATCCCGTTCGGCATCGCCAACTTCAAGCTGATCCCGGTCTCGCTGATGCCGCTCGGCAAGGAGATCGTGCCCACGGACCGCCCGTTCGCGGGCCGCTGACGGACCGTCCCCGGGCACGGGCACGCGGACGCCCACGCGGGGTCAGGGCCCGTCGTTCCGGCCCGTTCCCGTGTGCCGCGCCCGCACCGCGTACAGCACGGCTCCCACCGCCAGCGCACCCGTGCCCGCCAGCACAGAGGACGCGGGCAGGGCGAACGCCAGCGCAAGACAGCCGGCCAGCCCGGCCCCGGCCGTGATCCGCACCGCGAGCCGGGAACCCAGCGTCCATGCCGAAGCGTTGGCCAGGGTGTAGTACACCAGCACGCCGAACGACGAGAAGCCGATCGCCCCGCGCACATCGACCGTCGCCGCCACCACCGCGGCGACGGCCCCCACGGCGATCTCCGCGTGGTGCGGCACCCGGTGGCGGGGATGCACCGCGGCCAGGGTGCGCGGCAGACGGCCGTCCCGGGCCATCGCCAGCGCCGTGCGCGAGACGCCGAGCAGCAGTGCCAGCAGCGACCCCAGCGCGGCCAGGACGGCGGCCACCCGGACCACGGGTGCCGGCCACGGCACCCCGGCCGCTTCCACGGCCTCGGCCAGCGGCGCCGACGCCTGCGCCAGCGCGCCCGCACCCAGCACGGAGAGGAGAGCGACGACGACCCCCGCGTAGACCACGAGCGCGATGCCCAGTGCCAGGGGCACGGCGCGCGGAATCGTCCGCGCCGGGTCCCGGACCTCCTCGCCGAGGGTGGTGATCCGGGCGTAACCGGCGAACGCGAAGAAGAGCAGCCCCGCCGCCTGGAGGACACCGCCCGCCGTCACATCCCCGCCCGGCGCCAGACGACCCGGATCGGCGGCCCCGGACGACAGCAGCACCACGGCCACGGCGACCAGGACGCCCAGCACCACGGCCACCACCACCCGTGTCACCCGGGCCGACTTCTGGACGCCCGTGCAGTTGAGCGCGGTCAGCGCCACGACCGCGGCCACCGCCACCGCGTGCTCCCGCCCCGGCCAGGCGTACGCGCCCACGGTCAGCGCCATCGCCGCGCAGGAGGCGGTCTTGCCGACGACGAAGGCCCACCCCGCGAGGTACCCCCAGAAGTCGCCGAGCCGCTCCCGGGCGTAGACATAGGTGCCGCCGGACGCCGGGTGCACCGCGGCCAGCCGTGCCGAGGACATCGCGTTGCAGTAGGCCACGCCTCCCGCCAGCGCGAGCCCGATCAGCAGCCCGGACCCGGCCGCGCCCGCGGCCGACCCCGGAGCCACGAAGATCCCGGCCCCCACCATGGCCCCGAGGCCGATCACCACGGCGTCGAACACCCCGAGACCGCGGCGCAGTTCACCCGTCATACGCCGCACCCTACTGAGCCGCGCGGCCGCACCCGGGGCGCCTCCGCCCGCACCCGGCACCTCGCACCCGGCACCTCGCACCCGGCACCTCGCACCCGGCACCTCGCACCCGGCACCCGCGCCCGGCACCCCGCGCCTCAGCCGAGGCCGGTCTCCCGGAGGGTGATGTTCAGCCGCCCGCCGGCCGGCCCGGCGTCCAGCCCGGAGGCCGGCCCGGCCGTGCCCGGGAACACCCGGGTCACCCCGTGGTACGCGAACCGCGAGGGCCCGCCGAACACGAACAGGTCCCCGCACCGCAGTTCGACGTCCGTCCAGGGCCGCCCGCGCGACGCGGTGTTCCCGAAGCGGAAGACGCAGGTGTCCCCGATGCTGAGGGACACCACCGGGGCGCCGGACCGCTCCTCCTTGTCCTGGTGCATGCCCATCCGCGCGGCCGCGTCGTAGAAGTTCACCAGCGCCGTGTCCGGGGCGTACGCCCGGCTCTCCGGCCCCTCCCCGCAGGCCGCGGCCACCGCCTCCCGCCCCAGGTCCGCCAGCCACCCGGGGAAGGCGGCCACCCGGGCGCCGTTCACATCGTCCGCCGTCCGGGAGTAGCGGTACGGCTGCCAGTGCCAGCCGACGCAGACGGTCCGCACCGACATCACCCCGCCGCCGGGGAGGACGGTGTGCCGCAGGGGCACCGGGCCGCGCGCCCAGTCGCGGCACGCCGCCACCAGCTCCCGCTGCCGGGCCGCCGGCAGCCAGTCGGGCACATGGACCGCGCCGGGCGCGACGGTCGTCCGCTCCCTCGGGAACAGGGTGTCGTTCACGAAGGCGGCGAGGCGGGTGAGGTGAGCGAGGGGAGCGAGCCCTCCAGCCGCAGCAGCCGGGCCTTGGACTCCAGCCCGCCCGCGTAGCCGCGCAGCGCGCCGTCCGCGCCGATCACCCGGTGGCAGGGCCGCACCACCAGCAGCGGATTGCGGCCGATCGCGGTGCCCACGGCCCGCACCCCGGCCGAGGCGGTGCCGACGGCCGCGGCGATCTGCCCGTAGCTCGCCGTGCGCCCGTAGGGCAACTCCTCCAGCGCGCGCCACACCCGCCGCTGGAAGTCGGTCCCGGTGCCGGTGAAGGCGAGGTCGAAGCGGGTCAGCTCACCGGCGAAGTACGCGTCGAGCTGCCGGCGGACCTCGCGGAACGCCTCGGGCCGGCGCCGCCAGTCGCCCTGGACCACGGCGGCGCCCTTCTGCCCGGGCAGCGACAGCGAGGCGAGCGCCGTCCCTCCGGGCGCCCCGGCCGACTCCTCGCCGACCAGCAGCAACTCGCCCAGCGGGCTGCCGGCGACCTCGTACACGGTGGCCATGGCGTGTGTCCTCCTCGTGGTGCGCGACCGCTTCCGCCCGTCCGCGAACGGTCCGTCCCTGTCGAGTCTGCGCCCTGCGCGGGGCCGGAGCTGGCGGAAATCCGACACGGCGTTCCGGTGCGCTGCCTCTTCCCGGCCGTCGGCCGGGGGGATGAGGAGAAGGGGGGCGGGGCGGCCGGATTCGAACCGGCGTCCTCCTCCATGCTGTGTAGGCGCACTACCTCTGTGCTACGACCCCGCCCTTGCGGCCGATCCTAGATGCCGGAGCGGCCGCACTCCCAGCGAGTTTCGGGCGACGGGCGCCAGGAGTGCGCGGGCTCCGGTCCCTCGCCGCCGGAACGCGGCGAGCCCGTCCGCACCGTGCGGACGGGCTCGGTACCGACCCGGGTCGGCGGTGGTTCACGAACCTCAGCGGTAGTTCACGAACTGCAGCGCGAAGTCGAAGTCCTTCTCGCGCAGCAGGGCCTGCACGGCCTGGAGGTCGTCGCGGCTCTTGGAGCTGACCCGCAGCTCCTCGCCCTGGACCTGCGCCTTGACGCCCTTCGGGCCCTCGTCACGGATGATCTTCGCGACCTTCTTGGCGTTGTCCTGGGAGATGCCCTCCTCGATGGAGGCGAAGATCTTGTACTCCTTGCCGGAGAGCTGGGGCTCGCCGGCGTCCAGCGCCTTCAGCGAGATCCCGCGCTTGACCAGCTTCGTCTGGAAGACGTCCAGGATCGCGTTCACACGGTCCTCGGAGTTCGCCTGCATCAGGATCTTCTCGCCGGACCAGGAGATCGAGGCGCCGACGTTCTTGAAGTCGTAGCGCTGGGTGATCTCCTTGGCGGCCTGGTTGAGGGCGTTGTCGACCTCCTGCCGCTCGACCTTCGAGACGATGTCGAAACTGGAGTCGGCCATGTCCTGTGGCTCCTTGTATCGGGTGGTGTGGAGGCGCGCCCGGAACCCCGGACCGCCCGGCCCAGCCTAGCCACCCGCCCGCCCTCCCAGCGCTGATCAATCCGGTGGCGAAGCACCCCTGCGCATCGGGTATCGTTTACGTCGTTGCCACGGAGCGGCCCCGCAGAGGGACCCCTTCCGGCAGCGATCCCATGGCGGTGTGCCCGAGTGGCCAATGGGAGCGGACTGTAAATCCGTCGGCTTAGCCTACCCAGGTTCGAATCCTGGCGCCGCCACGCGATGAAAGAGCCCGTGCTCTGCGGAAACGCAGCGCACGGGCTCTTTGTCGTCACCGGCCCCGGACCGCTCAGCGGCCCCCGCCCCCGTCCCCCGGTGGCAGGTCCCGGACGCCCGGGAGGGGCGGGAGGCCCGCGCGGGTCAGAGGGAGCGGGTCGTAGCCGGGGAGGGTGGCGCGGGTAGTGAGGGCTTCGGCGAGGGCCGTGGCGTAGGCGGCGGATTCGCGGGCGACCTCGACCGCGGTGTGGGCGCGCAGCGCCTCGACGCGTTCGACGTGGCCGTGCTCCTCGCGGCGTTCGGTCAGACGGCGTTCGTGGGCGAGGCGTTCGTGGCGGGCGGTGCGCCAGTGGCGGGCGGCGAGGGCGTAGGCCACGGCCGTCGCCAGGGCCCAGAGCAGGAGCGGCAGCCAGATGCCGTCCGCGTAGCCGGCGACCCCGGCGAGGGCGAGGCCGCCCGCCACGGCGAAGGCAGTGCCCGCGAGGACCCCGTCGCCGGCCCGGCCGAGGGAGGCGCAGGCACCCGCGGCGGCGGCGCCCGTGGCGAGGAGGGCCATCAGCGCCGCGTCGCCCGTGGAGTGCTCCGCGCCGTGGGCGTTCCAGATCCGGCCGAGGACGAGGACCGCCGTCGTCGCGAGGGCGGGCGCGGCCCTGGGGGCGAGGAGGGCGAGGGGGTGGTGGACGACGAGGGGCTGGTGCATCGGACACTCCTGGACGCGGGTCTGGGGATCCGCGTCCAGGACAACTCCGCCGCCCCGGGGGAGGGGCCCGGCCGCGCCGGTGGCCGCCTCAGAAGAACCCGAACGCCCGCCGGACGGGCGCATGGGCGTCCGCGCGGCCCTCAGTCCGCGAGCCGGAAGGCCAGTTCCGTCTCCCACTTGGACAGGTCCGGCTCCACGCGTGGGTCCGTCAGGTACGACTCCAGCCGGCACCCCCAGTGCTCGACCCCGTCCACCACGGTCATGTCCCACTCCAGGGCCTGGTCCCGCGCCCACTGGCGCAGCGCCTCGGTGACCCCGAACAGCTGGTCGGGGTGGCCGATATGGGTGGTCGTCACATAGCGGCCCGGCGGGAGGGCCGCCACGCCCACATCGCCCTCGGGCTGCGGCGCGACGGAGACCGGGATCCCCGCCTCGACCACCGACTCGCCCTCCAAGTCGACGGTGTTGTAGCGGAAGAAGGGGGCTCCGGCGAGGCCGGCGCCCTGGCCGACCAGCCAGTCGATGAGCTCGGGGAGCCGGTCGGCGATGGCCGCGAAGCCGTCCATCCGGACGGAACCGCGGATGTAGACGTACGGCTGCTCGTCCCGTTCGACGATCGACGGGCTGATCCGGGGTGCGGGTGTCGGTTGATTCATGGCTTCCTGACCTCGCGGAGGAACGGAACTCATCGGACGGAGGACGGAGGACGGAGGGCGGTGGGCGGGGGACGGGCGGACGGGGAACGGTCAGTTGCCCGCGACGTCCCGGACCGCGACCGACACCGGCACGTCCCCGCTGATGAGTTCCAGCGTGAGCCCCGCCGTCGCCGTGGACTCGGCCAGCTCCGCGAGGACGGCCGCCACGTCGTCGCGCGGCACCGGGCCCCGGCCCGTCGAGGCGGCGAGGTGGACCAGGCCCTTGCCCGCGTCGTCGGTGAGCTGACCGGGGCGCAGGACCGTCCAGTCGAGGCCGTCCCTGGCGCGGACGTGGTCGTCCGCCTCGCCCTTGGCGCGCAGATAGACGTCGAAGACCTCGTCGCCCCGGTGGCCCGGGTCCGCGCCCATGGAGGAGACGATGATGTACCGCCGTACGCCCGCCTGTTCGGCCGCGTCGGCGAAGAGGACGGCGGCGCCGCGGTCGACGGTGTCCTTGCGGGCGGTCCCGCTGCCCGGCCCGGCCCCGGCGGCGAAGACGGCCGCGTCCGCGCCTTCGAGCACCTTCGCGGTCTCGGCGAGGGAGGCGGACTCCAGGTCCAGGACGACGGGTTCGGCGCCCGCGTCCCGCAGGTCGGCCGCGTGGTCGGGGTTGCGGATGATGCCCACGGGGGTGTGCCCGGCCGCCGAGAGCAGGCGTTCGAGACGGAGTGCGATCTGACCGTGTCCACCAGCGATGACAATGCGCATGCCTCCGACCGTACGTCGGGTCGGCGGCCCGTGCCCGGGAGGCGCCCCGCACCGCCCCGCGCCCGGCCCCGCAGGTTGGACCGGGCCCCGCACCGCCCCGCGCCCGGCCCCCGCGCGCCGGACCCGTGCCCGGGCCCTCACGCTCCCCGGCTCACCCCCGGCTGCGGCGGACCCGTGTCCGGGCGCCCCTGCCGCGGGAGTTCGAGCGCGACCGCCGCCGCCGAGTCGCAGTACTCGCGCACCGCGCTCGTCCGCGCCACGACCCGCCCCCGGTGAATGACGATCCGGCTGTACGCGAGGGACAGGGCCCCCGACAGCCGCTCGCCCCGCACCGCGAGCAGTTCCGCCGGGAACCCCGCCTCGACCCGCACCTCCGGCAGTCCCATCAGCTCCCGCGCCCCGCCCGCCACGCACCCGTAGGCGTCCGAGGGCCGCATCCCGGACTGCGAGGCCAGCAGATACGCGGCCTCCAGCGGATCCCCCCGGCCCACCGGATTGCACACCGTGTCCCGCAGCGCCCCGCTGCCCGCCGCCACCCGCACACCCGCCGCGCGCAGCAGCCGGACGGGCGCGTTCCCGCGGTGCTCGACGCCCGAGCAGCCGCCCTGGGGGAGGGAGACGACGCCGACCCCGGCGGCCGCGAGCCGGTCGGCGGTCCGGGCGGCGACATCGCGCGGCAGCGCGGCGAGCCCGGCGCACGGCCCCAGGGCCACCCCGGGCCGCAGCCCGCCGGCCATCGCCGCCAGCCGGGCGAGGCGCGCCGGGTCGTCCCCGTGTGTGTGCAGATCGACCGCGCAGCCGTACTCGGCGGCGATGTCGAGGACGGTCTCCGCGTAGCCGGTCGGATCGGGGTCGGTGTCCGGGCAGCCGCCGACCACGCCGGCGCCCATCTTCATGGCGTCCCGCAGCATCGCGACCCCGTCGGCGCCCGCCGCCCCGGTGAGCAGCCGGGGCACGGCGACGGGCGTCAGTTCGGCGAGGCCGCCCAGTGCGCGCCGGGCCTGGAGGACGGCCTCCAGGGCGCCCAGCCCCGCCACGTCCCCGACCCGGACGTGGCAGCGCAGGGCGGTCGCGCCGTGGCCGAGCTGGAGGAGGGCCGCCTCGGTGGCGCGGCGCTGGATGTCGGCGGGGGCGTACGAGACGGGGCCGGGGGTGTCCGCGCTCAGCGCCGTGTCGCCGTGCAGATGCGGTTCGGCGGGGGCGGGGAGCAGCAGATGGCCGGAGAGGTCGAGGCGGACCGGGTGCGGGGGCAGGCTGCCCGCGGTGCCGACCGCCTCGATGCGTCCGCCGCCGAGCCGGACGTCGACCGTGCGCCCGTCGGTGAGGCGGGCGCCGCACAGGAGCAGTGCGGTGGAGTCCGGGGGCGTGCCGCCGTGGGGCTGCGGCTGGCTGTCGGGCATCTGGCTCCTGTGCGGCTGCGGCCGGTACCGGAAAGGATCACTCAGCGTGAGTCGAGACTAGGGGCGCGCGAGGGGCGCTTCGAGGAGGAGGGAAATAGTCGTACCGGCGGGGTCGCGGGAGCCGTGCCGGCGGGGGCGGGAGCGGCAGCGGTCCGGGAGCCGGCGAGGGCCCCGGAACAGGCCCGGATCGGCGCCCGGAAGTCACCCGCGCGGGAGGGCGAAGAGGAGCGGGCACAGGGGTGGACAGAGCCCCGGGAAACGGATTTGGGCGATTGGCGGGCGACCGTGTAATGTCTTCATCGCTCGCCCCAATAGCTCAGTCGGTAGAGCGTCTCCATGGTAAGGAGAAGGTCTACGGTTCGATTCCGTATTGGGGCTCTGGTGTGAGGGATCCGCCCTCGGGCGGATCCGGATCATCAAAGCGGTGTAGCTCAGTCGGTAGAGCAAGCGGCTCATAATCGCTGTGTCACCGGTTCAAGTCCGGTCACCGCTACACACGGTAGCCGATTGTGGGGTCGGTCCTTCGATCGGCTACTCTTTTATGTCCCCCGACGCCTGACCGAGGCGTGGGAGGGCGACCCATCCGTCCATCCGTCCGTCAAGGAGCACTCACGTGGCTGCCACCGACGTCCGCCCGAAGATCACGCTGGCCTGCGTGGAGTGCAAGGAGCGGAACTACATCACCAAGAAGAACCGGCGCAACAACCCGGACCGTCTTGAGATGAAGAAGCACTGCCCGCGCTGCAACTCGCACACGGCGCACCGCGAAACGCGCTGAACCAGGCTCGTACACGAGGCCGCCCCCGTCGGGGGGCGGCCTCGTGTCGTTTCACTTGTGTCGTTTCAACCGAGGAGGGAGCCAGCCCATGGCGCTCGACCAGTCGTTCGTCGGGCGGACGTACCCGCCCACCGCGCCGTACGAGGTGGGGCGGGAGAAGATCCGCGAGTTCGCCGAGGCGATCGGTGACGCCAACCCCGTGTACACGGACCCGGCGGCGGCCGCCGCATACGGCCACCCCGAGGTGATCGCCCCGCCGACCTTCGTGTTCGCGATCACCTTCAAGGCGGCGGGCGCCGTGGTGGAGGACCCGCAACTGGGCCTGGACTACAGCCGCGTGGTGCACGGCGACCAGAAGTTCGCCTACCGCCGTCCGGTCCGCGCCGGCGACCGGCTCTCCGTCACCTCCACGATCGAGGCGATCAAGTCCCTGGCGGGCAACGACATCCTCGACATCCGCGGCGAGGTGCACGACGAGGCGGGCGAGCACGTGGTGACCGCGTGGACCAAGCTGGTGGCGCGCGCCGCCGAGGAGGCGTGATGGCAGCGAAGATCGCGTACGACGAGGTCGAGGTCGGCACCGAACTGTCGGCGCGGAGCTTCCCGGTCACCCGCGCCACCCTGGTGCGGTACGCGGGGGCCTCGGGCGACTTCAACCCGATCCACTGGAACGAGAGGTTCGCCGTCGAGGTCGGGCTGCCGGACGTCATCGCGCACGGCATGTTCACCATGGCCGAGGCCGCCCGTGTGGTGACGGACTGGCTGGGCGACCCGGGCGCGGTCGTGGAGTACGGGGTCCGCTTCACCAAGCCGGTCGTCGTGCCCAACGACGACAAGGGTGCCGTGATCGAGGTCAGCGGCAAGGTCGCCGCCCTGCTGGACGACAAGCGGGTGCGGGTCGACCTGACGGCGACGAGCGCGGGACAGAAGGTCCTCGGCATGTCCCGGGCCGTCGTCCAGCTCTCCTGAACGCACCTCACCCTGAACGCAGCTCTCCTGAACGGCGCGGGTCTCTCCTGGACAGCGCAGACAGTGGCCCCCGGGGCGGCCGTGCCGAGGTGCGCGGCCGCTCCGGCGCGCGTCCAGGGGCTTGCGAGATAAGTGATTGGTCACTAACTTGGCTCCCATGGTCAGGATGAGTGCGGAGGAGCGGCGCGAGAGCGTGGTGCGCGCGGCGGTCACCGAGTTCGCGCGGGCCGGGTACCAGGGCACGTCGACGGAGGTCATCGCCCGCCGGGTCGGCGTCTCCCAGCCGTACCTGTTCCGCCTCTTCCCGAACAAGCAGGCCATCTTCCTCGCCGCGGCCGAACGCTGCATCGCCGACACCCGCCGGGTCTTCGACGAGGCGGCCGACGGTCTGACGGGGGAGGAGGGGTTGGAGGCGATGGCCACCGCGTACCAGCGGCTCATCGCGGAGGACCCCGACAAGCTGCTGATGCAGATGCAGATGTACGTCGCGGTCGCCGCGGCCGAGGCGGCGGGCGACCACGCCTTCGGCGAGCAGCTGCGCGCCGGGTGGCTGGAGCTGTGGGACACCGTGCAGGCCCGCCTCGGGGCGGACGTGAACGAGACCACCACCTTCCTCGCCTTCGGCATGCTGATCAACGTCCTTGTCGCGATGGGGTTTCCGGCGGACCATCGCGTCTGGTCCGGCTTCTACATCGCCGCCCGGCCCGCCGGGGAGTGAGTGCGGGTCCGGTCCCGGGCCGGGTCCGGAGTCCGGGGTTCTTTCTGTCCGCAGAAATTAGTGATCAATAACTAATCCGCAGGGGGAAGCAGTGCACGAGAACCACCTCGACAAGCCGTCCGGGACGCCGCCGCCCGTGCCGCGGGCCACCACCGTCTGGACCCTCGTGATCACCAGCGTCGCCGGATTCATGGCGGCCCTCGACAACCTCGTCGTCACCACCGCCCTGCCCTCGATCCGGGCCGACCTCGGCGGGGACATCGCCGACCTGGAATGGACGGTGAACGCGTACACCCTCAGCTTCGCCGTGCTGCTGATGCTCGGCGCCGCGCTGGGCGACCGCTTCGGCCGCCGCAGGCTGTTCGTCGTGGGGCTCGCGGTCTTCACCGCCGCGTCCGCCGCGGCCGCGCTCGCCACGGGGATCGGCGGGCTGGTCGCGGCCCGGGCGGTCCAGGGCGTCGGCGCGGCGATCATGATGCCGCTCACCCTGACCCTGCTCACCGCCGCGGTCCCGGCGGCCCGGCGCGGAGCCGCCCTCGGCGTCTTCGGCGCGGTCACCGGGCTCGCCGTCGCGAGCGGCCCGCTGGTCGGCGGCAGCCTCACCGAGCACATCTCCTGGCAGTGGATCTTCTGGCTGAACGTGCCCGTGGGGCTCGTCCTGCTCCCGCTCGCCCGGCTGCGCCTCACCGAGTCCCGCGCGCCGGGCGCCCGGCTGGACGTGCCCGGCACCCTGCTGCTGAGCGCCGGACTCTTCGGCGTCGTCTACGGGCTGGTGCACGGCGAGGGCCACGGCTGGACGAGCCCCCGGGTCCTGCTCGGGCTCGTCGCCGGCACCGTCCTCCTCCTCGCGTACGGGTGGCACGGCACCGTGGCCCGCGCGCCGATGCTGCCGATGCGGCTCTTCCGCGACCGCGGCTTCTTCGGCATCAACATCGCCAGCCTGCTGATGTTCCTGGGCATGTTCGGCTCGATCTTCCTGCTGAGCCAGTTCCTTCAGGGCGTCCTGGGCTACTCGCCCACCGAGGCGGGGCTGCGGATGCTGCCCTGGACGGGGATGCCGCTGCTGGTCGCGCCCTTCGCGGGCTGGCTCTCCGACCGGATCGGCGGCCGCCCGGTGGTCGCCACCGGACTCGCCTTCCAGGCGCTGGGGCTCGCCCTGTTCGCGATCGTCCTGGAGCCCGGCGTCTCCTACGCGGCGCAGCTGCCCGGCCTGATCCTCGGCGGCATCGGCATGGCGCTCTACTTCGCCCCGGCGGCCAGCGTGGTGATGTCCAGCGTCCGCCCCGCCGAACAGGGCATCGCCTCCGGCGCCAACAACGCCCTGCGCGAGGTCGGCGGCGCGCTCGGCGTCGCGGTGATGGGCGCGGTGTTCGCCGCGCGGGGCGGCTACGAGACCCCGCAGACCTTCAGCGACGGCACCGTCCCCGCGCTGTGGACGGGCGCGGCGGTGGTGGCCGTCGCCGCGCTGGTGGCCCTGCTGATCCCGGGCCGCCGGGCGGCGGCGGGCACGCATCCCGCCGAGCACGCGGCCGCGCCCGGGGCCCCGGCCGCGGCCGCGGCTCCGGAGCGGCCGGCCCGCTCGGCGGCCGTCTGAGCCCGGGGGCGCGCCCGGCCTGCCGCGCCCGTCCCGGGTTCCGCGCCGGGCCCGGCCGCGGCCCCGCCGGGCTCGCCCGGACCGGGCACGCCCGGGGCTCGGCCCGGGGGCCGTCGGGCCCTGGCGAGACCGCCTGCCCCGGACCGGCACGGGAGGCTGTGGTCCGGCGACGGCCGGCCGCGCTCCGGTCCCTCGCCCGCGCCGCTGGACCGGCCCCGGACTGGGTCCTGGGTACATGCCCCCTCCCGGGCTCCGGCATGTGCGGGGCCCCGCCCGCCCAGGGGCCCTGCCCGGACGCCCGGCCACGGTCCGCGCGGCCCACCCCCGGGCTCCCGCTCCGGGGCCGGGGGCGGGTCGACCGCCCCCCGCCCCGCGGCCCGGGGCTGGGCCGCGCGGACCGTAGTCTTGTCCCCGTGCAGGTACTCCACGACGCCCCCCTCGCCCCCCTGACCACCTTCCGGCTCGGCGGGCCCGCCGCGCGGTTGGTGGTCGCCACCACCGACGACGAGGTCGTCGCCGCGGTCAGGGAGGCGGACGACGCCGGGACGCCGTTGCTGATCATCGGCGGCGGCAGCAACCTCGTCATCGGCGACAAGGGCTTCGACGGCACCGCCCTGCGCATCGCCACCACCGGCTTCGCCCTCGACGGCACCCGGCTGGAGCTGGCCGCGGGCGAGGTCTGGACCGACGCCGTCACCCGCACCGTCGAGGCCGGTCTCGCCGGTGTCGAGTGCCTCGCCGGCATCCCCGGCTCCGCCGGCGCCACGCCCATCCAGAACGTCGGCGCCTACGGCCAGGAGGTCTCCGAGACCGTCACGGAGGTCGTCGCCTACGACCGCGTGGCCCGCGAGACCGTGACCCTCTCCAACGAGGAGTGCGCCTTCTCCTACCGGCACAGCCGCTTCAAGGAGCACCCCGAGCGCTATGTCGTCCTGCGCGTCCGCTTCGGGCTGGAGGACGCGGGCGGGCTCTCCGCCCCCCTGCGCTACGCGGAGACCGCGCGCGCCCTCGGCGTCGGGACGGGCGAGCGTGTCCCGGTCGGCGACGCCCGCGCCAAGGTCCTCGCGCTGCGCGCCGGCAAGGGCATGGTCCTCGACCCCGAGGACCACGACACCTGGTCGGCCGGGTCCTTCTTCACCAACCCGATCCTGGACGCCGCCGCGTACGCCGTCTTCCTCGACCGGGTCCGCGACCGCCTCGGCGACGGCGTCGCCCCGCCCGCGTACCCCGCGGGGGACGGGCTGACCAAGACCTCCGCCGCCTGGCTGATCGACAAGGCCGGCTTCACCAAGGGCTACGGCAACGGGCCCGCCCGGATCTCCGGCAAGCACACCCTCGCCCTCACCAACCGGGGCGAGGCGACCACCGAGGACCTGCTGGCCCTCGCCCGCGAGGTGGTGGAGGGCGTGCGCGAGGCCTTCGGCGTCACCCTGGTCAACGAGCCCGTGACCGTCGGCGTCACCCTCTGACGGAACCGCCGGTTCAGGCCGGGACCGGCGCCGGCGCGGCCAGCCAGTCGTCCACGCCCGCCAGCAGCTTCGCCCGGACGTCCTCCGGCGCCGCCGACCCCCGCACCGACTGCCGGGCCAGCTCCGCCAGTTCCGCGTCCGTGAAGCCGTGGTGGGTCCGGGCCAGCTCGTACTGGGCGGCGAGCCGGGAGCCGAAGAGCAGGGGGTCGTCGGCGCCCAGGGCCATCGGGACCCCCGCGTCGTACAGGGTCCGCAGCGGCACGTCCTCCGGCTTCTCGTACACCCCGAGCGCCACGTTGGACGCCGGGCAGACCTCGCAGGTGATCTGGCGTTCGGCCAGCTTGCGCAGCAGCCGGGGGTCCTCCGCCGCGCGCACCCCGTGCCCGATCCGGGCCGCGTGCAGATCGTCGAGGCAGTCGCGCACCGAGGCCGGGCCGGTCAGCTCGCCGCCGTGCGGGGCCGCCAGCAGACCGCCCTCCCGGGCGATGGCGAAGGCGCGGTCGAAGTCCCGTGCCAGGCCCCGGCGCTCGTCGTTGGAGAGCCCGAAGCCGACGATGCCCCGGTCCGCGTAGCGCACGGCCAGCCGGGCCAGGGTCCGCGCGTCCAGCGGATGCTTCATCCGGTTCGCCGCGACCAGCACCCGCATCCCGAGGCCCGTCTCCCGGGAGGCGGAGTCCACCGCGTCGAGGATGATCTCCAGCGCCGGGATCAGCCCGCCCAGCCGGGGCGCGTACGAGGTCGGGTCCACCTGGATCTCCAGCCAGCCGGACCCGTCCCTGATGTCCTCCTCGGCCGCCTCGCGCACCAGGCGCACGATGTCCTCCGGCTCGCGCAGGCAGGACCGGGCCATGTCGTACAGCCGCTGGAAGCGGAACCAGCCCCGTTCGTCCGTGGCCCGCAGCTTCGGCGGCTCCCCGCCGGTCAGCGCCTCCGGCAGGTGGACGCCGTACTTGTCCGCGAGTTCGAGGAGGGTGGCGGGGCGCATGGACCCGGTGAAGTGCAGGTGCAGATGGGCCTTCGGGAGAAGAGAGAGATCGCGTACGTGCTCCATCGGTAGATCCTGCCTCAGCGGACGCCGGACCGGCAGGGGGTTTCCCCGATCGGGCGCTTGCCCGAACGCACGACGGACCCCGGCACCCCGCGCACCGGCCCCGGGGACGCGGACGGCGCCCGCCCCGGAGACCGGAACGGGCGCCGCCACCGCGCGGGGGCCGAGGGCTACGCCTTCGCCTCCGCCAGCAGCTTCTGGATCCGGGAGACGCCCTCGACCAGGTCCTCGTCGCCGAGCGCGTACGACAGGCGCAGATAGCCGGGGGTGCCGAACGCCTCGCCGGGCACGACCGCGACCTCGACCTCGTCCAGGATCAGCGCCGCCAGCTCCACGGAGGTCTCCGGGCGCTGCCCCCGGATCTCCTTGCCCAGCAGGCCCTTCACCGACGGATAGGCGTAGAACGCGCCCTCCGGGACCGGGCAGACGACGCCGTCGATCTCGTTGAGCATCTTCACGATCGTCTGGCGGCGGCGGTCGAACGCCTTCCGCATCTCCGCCACCGCGTCCAGGTCGCCCGAGACGGCGGCCAGCGCCGCGATCTGGGCGACGTTGGAGACATTGGAGGTGGCGTGCGACTGGAGGTTGGTCGCGGCCTTGACCACGTCCTTCGGGCCGATGATCCACCCCACGCGCCAGCCGGTCATCGCGTACGTCTTCGCCACGCCGTTGACGACGACGCACTTCTCGCGCAGCGCCGGGACCAGCTGCGGGAGGGAGGTGAAGCTCGCGTCGCCGTAGACCAGGTGCTCGTAGATCTCGTCGGTGAGGACCCACAGACCGTGCTCGGCCGCCCACTCGCCGATGGCCCGGGCGTCGGCCTCGCTGTAGACGGCGCCGGTCGGGTTGGACGGGGAGACGAAGAGGACGACCTTGGTCTTCTCCGTGCGCGCGGCCTCCAGCTGCTCCACCGAGACCCGGTAGCCGGTGGTCTCGTCGGCGACGACCTCGACCGGCACACCGCCCGCGAGGCGGATCGACTCGGGGTAGGTGGTCCAGTACGGCGCGGGGACGATGACCTCGTCGCCCGGGTCGAGGATCGCGGCGAACGCCTCGTAGATGGCCTGCTTGCCGCCGTTGGTCACCAGGATCTGCGCGGGGTCGACCTCGTAGCCGGAGTCCCGCAGGGTCTTCTCGGCGATCGCCTTCTTCAGCTCCGGCAGACCGCCGGCCGGGGTGTAGCGGTGGTACTTCGGGTTGCGGCACGCCTCGACGGCCGCCTCGACGATGTAGTCGGGCGTCGGGAAGTCGGGCTCACCCGCGCCGAAGCCGATCACCGGACGCCCGGCGGCCTTGAGGGCCTTGGCCTTGGCGTCCACGGCGAGGGTCGCGGACTCGGAGATCGCGCCGATGCGGGCGGAGACCCGGCGCTCGGTGGGAGAGGTTGCAGCGCTCATGCGGCCCATGCTCCCAGACCGCGAAGAGGCGCGGCACACAGGTTTCGAAGAGCGGACAAGAGTGGTCGGAAAGGGACCCCCGCCCCCGCCGCGCGGGATCGTGTTCGACGCCGGGCCTGCGACCACGTACACTCAACCGTCGTTGGCCTTCACCAGCCACATCCACACCGGGCACTTAGTGCATCCGGCCGGATGCGGTAGGTTGGGGGACGCAACAAAGGGTCGTAGCTCAATTGGTAGAGCACTGGTCTCCAAAACCAGCGGTTGGGGGTTCAAGTCCCTCCGGCCCTGCTACACACACCTATCGCCAGGATGTGTGCGCATGTACGTACTTCCATGCATAGCCGTGCGGCTCCACCGGGCGCGGCACGGCCACGACCCGGGAATCAGGTGAGAGATCGTGACGGACGCCGTGGGCTCCATCGACATGCCTGATGCCGAGGACGAGTCGCCGGACTCGAAGAAGCCCCGCAAGGGTGGCAAGCGCGGCAAGAAGGGCCCGCTCGGCCGCCTCGGGCTGTTCTACCGCCAGATCGTCGCGGAACTGCGGAAGGTCGTCTGGCCGACGCGCAGTCAGCTCACGACCTACACCACCGTGGTGATCATCTTCGTTGTCATCATGATCGGCTTCGTGCTCGTGATTGACTTTGGCTTCCAGGAAGCAGTCAAGTACGTCTTCGGCTGATCCGCGGAGGGCGCCGGCACTCGGCGCCCCTTTCGCATGTTCCACCCATCTGTATCCAGGAAGAAGCAGCCACCGTGTCTGACCCGAACCTGAACGACGCCGCACAGTCCGGCGAGAGCTTCGAGTCCCGCGAGGACGAGCTCGACATCGTCGAGGCGTCGGACGCGGTGGAGCCGGACCAGGCCGAGGCCGCCGATCTCGCCGCGGGCGAGCCGGCCGAGGAGGCCGCGCTGCACGTCGAGGACGAGGCCGGCACCGAGCTCGCGGACGCCGAAGAAGCCGCCGAGGCCGTGGAAGCCGAGGCCGACGCGGAGGCCGAGGTCGAGGAGACCGAGGCGGACGCGGAGCCCGAGGCCCCGGTCGACCCGGTCGCCGCGCTCCGCGACGAACTGCGTGGCCTGCCCGGCGAGTGGTACGTCATCCACACCTACGCGGGCTACGAGAAGCGCGTGAAGGCCAACCTGGAGCAGCGCGCCGTCTCGCTCAACGTCGAGGACTTCATCTACCAGGCCGAGGTCCCCGAGGAAGAGATCGTCCAGATCAAGAACGGCGAGCGCAAGAACGTCCGGCAGAACAAGCTGCCCGGCTATGTGCTCGTCCGCATGGACCTGACGAACGAGTCCTGGGGCGTCGTCCGCAACACCCCCGGTGTCACCGGCTTCGTGGGCAACGCCTACGACCCGTATCCGCTGACCCTGGACGAGATCGTGAAGATGCTCGCCCCGGAGGCCGAGGAGAAGGCGGCCCGCGAGGCGGCCGAGGCCGAGGGCAAGCCGGCGCCCGCCCGCAAGGTCGAGGTGCAGGTGCTGGACTTCGAGGTCGGCGACTCGGTCACCGTCACCGACGGCCCGTTCGCGACCCTCCAGGCCACGATCAACGAGATCAACGCCGACTCGAAGAAGGTCAAGGGCCTTGTCGAGATCTTCGGCCGCGAGACCCCGGTCGAGCTGAGCTTCGACCAGATCCAGAAGAACTGAGTCTTCAGAACTGAGTCTTTCTGGACGCAACGCTTCCGAACAGGTCAGACCCCCTGCTGAAGGCGGTCTGACCTGCTCGGTTTTTGGCCGCGCATCGATACCCGTTATCGTTGTGCGGTATGCCTCCATCCGGATGATCGGTTGGCAGGCGGATCACTCTCACTAGGACCCGGAGAGAGCACATGCCTCCCAAGAAGAAGAAGGTCACGGGGCTCATCAAGCTCCAGATCCAGGCCGGCGCGGCCAACCCGGCTCCGCCGGTCGGCCCCGCGCTCGGTCAGCACGGCGTCAACATCATGGAGTTCTGCAAGGCCTACAACGCCGCGACCGAGTCGCAGCGTGGCATGGTCGTGCCGGTGGAGATCACGGTCTACGAGGACCGTTCCTTCACCTTCGTGACCAAGACTCCGCCGGCCGCCAAGCTGATCCTCAAGGCCGCGGGTGTGAACAAGGGCTCCAGCGAGCCGCACAAGACCAAGGTCGGCAAGCTGACGCGGGACCAGATCCGCGACATCGCCAGCACCAAGATGCCGGACCTGAGCGCCAACGACCTCGACGCCGCCGAGAAGATCATCGCCGGCACCGCCCGTTCCATGGGCATCACGGTCGAGGGCTGACGCTCCCCGTTCACCCCCTCAGTGGCAGGGCCGGCGCGGCCCGGACCACGACTCCACACCTGCCAAGCGGCGACGCCGCCTGGTGTTACTCCACAGGAGAAGCAGTGAAGCGCAGCAAGGCCCTCCGCGGCGCGGACGCCAAGATCGACCGGGAGCGGAACTACGCCCCGCTCGAGGCCGTCCGTCTCGCCAAGGACACCGCCACCACCAAGTTCGACGGCACCGTCGAGGTCGCCTTCCGCCTGGGCGTCGACCCGCGCAAGGCCGACCAGATGGTCCGCGGCACCGTCAACCTTCCGCACGGCACCGGCAAGACCGCCCGGGTCCTGGTCTTCGCGACCGGTGACCGTGCTGCGGCCGCGGAAGCCGCTGGCGCCGACATCGTCGGCTCCGACGAACTGATCGACGAGATCTCCAAGGGCCAGCGCCTGAACGAGTTCGACGCGGTCGTCGCCACCCCGGACCTCATGGGCAAGGTCGGCCGCCTCGGCCGCGTGCTCGGTCCGCGTGGCCTGATGCCGAACCCGAAGACCGGCACCGTCACCATGGACGTCGCCAAGGCCGTCAACGAGATCAAGGGCGGCAAGATCGAGTTCCGCGTCGACAAGCACTCGAACCTGCACTTCATCATCGGCAAGGTCTCCTTCGACGAGACGAAGCTGGTCGAGAACTACGCGGCGGCGCTGGAGGAGATCCTCCGTCTGAAGCCGTCTGCCGCCAAGGGCCGCTACATCAAGAAGGCGACCCTGACCACGACGATGGGCCCCGGCATCCCGCTGGACTCCAACCGCACCCGCAACCTCCTCGTCGAGGAGGACCCGGCCGCCGTCTGAGAGTTGACGGCAGCCGCGGGTGACCGCGTCTGAACACACCCGCCCCCACGGCCCGTTCGGGTCGTGGGGGCGGGTTTTTCGTGACGTGTGGTGTCGGCGGCACGGGTTACCGTTCAAGAGAGAGCAAAAAGACGAACAGGGGTGGGATCACGATGTCGGCAATCAGGCGCACAGGTGTTCGGCGGGCGGGGCTCGGGCGGATAGGCGTCTCGGTGGCGGTGCTCGCGGTGGTCGCGGGCGCCGCGGGCTGTCAGGGCGGCGACGAGAACGCGGCGGGGGTCCCGGCGGCCACGGGCAAGCTCCAGTCCCGCGAGGCGGCCACCAAGACCCTCAAGGCGGCCTACGAGCGCACCGCGGAGGCCAAGTCGGCGAAGGTCAGCATGAAGATGAGCATGCCGGCCGGTATCCCGGGTGCCGACGTGGGCGACATGCGCATCAGCGGCGTCATGGGCTGGGACCCGGCCCTGATGGACATGACGGTCGAGGGGGACGCCTTCGAGGCCGAGCCGGACGGTCCGCAGAAGATGCGGATGGTCATGCGCGACGACGTCATGTACATGGACATGGGGGCGGCCGCCGCGGCCGAGATGGACGGCAAGCGCTGGATGAAGATGGACCTCGGCGCCATCGCGGAGCAGGCCGGGGACGAAGAGCTCAAGAAGCAGATGACCGGCGGCCTGGAGAACATGAACCAGGACCCGGCCCAGCAGCTCGCCCTCCTGCTGGACTCGCCGAACCTCAAGCACGTCGGCCCGCAGAAGGTCAACGGCGTGGACACCCAGCACTACAAGGGCTCGCTGACCCTCCAGGAGATGATCGACGCCAACGAGTCCCTGGTCCTCTCCGACGAGGAGCGCAAGACGCTCCTGGAGGGCGCCGAGAAGGCCGGCATCGAGGGCTACGACGTCGAGGTGTGGGTGGACGAGAAGGGCTACCCGTCCCGGATGGACGTGGGCATCAACAGCGCGCAGGGCGAGATCTCCCTGGTGGCCGACTACACGGACTACGGCGCCAAGGCCGAGGTCGAGGCCCCGCCGGCGAGCGACACCGTCGACCTGATGGAGATGCTCGGCGACCTGGAGGGCGCGCTCAAGGAGGGCGCCGGGGGCCCCGAGGAGGGCGCGGACCCGGCGGTCTGACGACCTGTCCCATGAGCCTGCCGTGAGCCGGATCCGGCCCTCCGGGGCCGGATTTGCCTCGCGGGGAACCGTTCCCGTACTCTTCCGGGGAAGCCAAAGACCGCTGGTCGTTGCCGTGCTCTCCTTCCGGAGATCCGGTGGCCGAAGGATCCGCTCAGCAGCGGACGACCCGCGCAGGTGACTCTGGAGAGAGCTCCCGGACGGTTCCGTCCGGTCGAGCGAAGCCCCGTGCGCCTGCGCCCGGGGCGTTTCGTTTTGTTCAGCCCCTTCTGAGCGGTCCTCATCACCCGGAAGGAGGCCGACGCTCTATGGCAAGGCCCGACAAGGCTGCCGCGGTGGCCGAGCTCGCGGAGCAGTTCCGCAGCTCGAACGCCGCCGTGCTGACCGAGTACCGGGGTCTCACCGTGGCACAGCTCAAGGAGCTGCGCCGTTCCCTCGGTGAGAACACCCAGTACGCCGTGGTGAAGAACACGCTGACCAAGATTGCGGCCCGTGAGGCCGGGATCGACTCGCTCGAGGACCAGCTTTTCGCCGGTCCGACGGCGGTCGCCTTCGTCACCGGTGACCCGGTGGAGTCGGCGAAGGGTCTTCGTGACTTCGCCAAGGACAACCCCAACCTGATCATCAAGGGCGGTGTCCTTGAGGGTAAGGCGCTGTCCGCCGATGACATCAAGAAGCTCGCGGACCTCGAGTCCCGCGAGGTTCTGCTCAGCAAGCTGGCGGGTGCCATGAAGGGCAAGCAGTCCCAGACTGCCGCGCTCTTCCAGGCGCTTCCCTCGAAGTTCGTCCGCACCGCGGAGGCGCTTCGTGCCAAGCAGGCCGAGCAGGGCGGTGCCGAGTAATTCGGCTCGCGCATTGACCGCCGCTCGCTGAGCGACGGTCGCAGCGGGCCGAAAGTACGCCCGCCTCACCAGTACCCCCGGCACCAGCCGAATAGTGGAAGGACCGCCATCATGGCGAAGCTCTCTCAGGAAGACCTGCTCGCGCAGTTCGAGGAGATGACCCTCATCGAGCTCTCCGAGTTCGTGAAGGCGTTCGAGGAGAAGTTCGACGTCACCGCCGCCGCCCCGGTCGCCGTGGCCGGCGTCGCGGGCCCGGGTGCCCCGGCCGCCGAGGCCGTCGAGGAGAAGGACGAGTTCGACGTCATCCTCACCGGCGCCGGCGACAAGAAGATCCAGGTCATCAAGGTCGTGCGTGAGCTGACCTCCCTGGGTCTGAAGGAGGCCAAGGACCTCGTCGACGGCACCCCGAAGCCGGTCCTCGAGAAGGCCAACAAGGAAGCCGCTGACAAGGCGAAGGAGGCCCTTGAGGCCGCCGGCGCCTCCGTCGAGGTCAAGTGACCTCGCGAGTCCGCTGACTCCCGCGTGTAACGCGCGCGCACTGAAGGGCGATCACCCAATGGGTGGTCGCCCTTCGGCGTGCCCGGGGCGGGTGCCTTGAACCCGGCCCGGCGGCAGGTATGGTGATCTTCGCCGTGCGCCCCTCACGGCGGCCCGCGGGGCTCCCGGAGCAGCAGCTCAGGGACAGGGGGCCTTGACGAACCGCACGCAGCGCGCAATTCTCAGGACGCGTCGTCACAACGATCCGTATCCGAGGCATGGATCGGCGACCGAACGGGCAGTATCGATGTGCGCCTCACGGCGCACGGGGTTCGCGGAGATGAGAACAACGAGGGTCTCGAGGGTCTCGAAAACCCGCACTGGACATCAGTGTGCCAAGTGGCTACACTGACCCTTTGCGCTGCCTGTTAGCTGCCTCCTGCCCGTCACCAGGGGCATGCCCATACCTGAGCATCGGTTGAAGAATCCCCTTTGAGCTGGGATTCCTCCCTCCGTGCACAGGATGGGACCGGTACGCGCGTAGTGAGTCCGAGCCCTCGGAAGGACCCCCTCTTGGCCGCCTCGCGCAACGCCTCGACCGCGAATACGAACAACGGCGCCAGCACCGCCCCGCTGCGCATCTCCTTTGCAAAGATCAAGGAGCCCCTCGAGGTTCCGAACCTCCTTGCGCTCCAGACCGAGAGCTTCGACTGGCTGCTCGGCAATGCCGCATGGAAGGCTCGTGTCGAGGCGGCTCTCGAAAGCGGACAGGACGTCCCCACGAAGTCCGGTCTGGAGGAGATCTTCGAGGAGATCTCCCCGATCGAGGACTTCTCCGGGTCGATGTCGCTGACCTTCCGCGACCACCGCTTCGAGCCCCCGAAGAACTCCATCGACGAGTGCAAGGACCGCGACTTCACGTACGCGGCCCCGCTCTTCGTCACCGCCGAGTTCACGAACAACGAGACCGGCGAGATCAAGTCCCAGACGGTCTTCATGGGCGACTTCCCGCTCATGACCAACAAGGGCACCTTCGTGATCAACGGCACCGAGCGTGTCGTGGTCTCGCAGCTCGTGCGCTCGCCGGGCGTCTACTTCGACTCCTCCATCGACAAGACGTCCGACAAGGACATCTTCACCGCCAAGATCATCCCGTCCCGGGGTGCCTGGCTGGAGATGGAGATCGACAAGCGCGACATGGTCGGTGTCCGCATCGACCGCAAGCGCAAGCAGTCCGTCACCGTCCTCCTCAAGGCGCTCGGCTGGACGACCGAGCAGATCCTGGAGGAGTTCGGCGAGTACGAGTCCATGCGCGCCACCCTGGAGAAGGACCACACCCAGGGCCAGGACGACGCGCTGCTCGACATCTACCGCAAGCTCCGTCCGGGCGAGCCGCCGACCCGTGAGGCCGCTCAGACGCTGCTGGAGAACCTCTACTTCAACCCGAAGCGCTACGACCTCGCCAAGGTCGGCCGCTACAAGGTGAACAAGAAGCTCGGCGCGGACGAGCCGCTGGACGCCGGCGTGCTCACCACCGACGACGTCATCGCGACCATCAAGTACCTGGTCAAGCTGCACGCCGGTGAGACCGAGACGGTCGGCGAGAACGGCACCCAGATCGTCGTCGAGACCGACGACATCGACCACTTCGGCAACCGCCGTCTGCGCAACGTCGGCGAGCTCATCCAGAACCAGGTCCGCACGGGTCTGGCGCGGATGGAGCGCGTCGTGCGCGAGCGCATGACCACGCAGGACGTCGAGGCGATCACGCCGCAGACCCTGATCAACATCCGGCCGGTCGTCGCCTCCATCAAGGAGTTCTTCGGCACCAGCCAGCTGTCGCAGTTCATGGACCAGAACAACCCGCTGTCGGGTCTCACCCACAAGCGCCGCCTGTCGGCGCTCGGTCCGGGTGGTCTCTCCCGTGAGCGGGCCGGCTTCGAGGTCCGTGACGTGCACCCCTCGCACTACGGCCGCATGTGCCCGATCGAGACCCCCGAAGGCCCGAACATCGGTCTGATCGGCTCGCTCGCCTCCTACGGCCGGGTCAACGCCTTCGGTTTCGTCGAGACCCCGTACCGCAAGGTCACCGACGGCCAGGTCACCGACGAGGTCGACTACCTGACCGCCGACGAGGAGGACCGCTTCGTCATCGCCCAGGCGAACGCGACCCTCAACGACGACCTGCGCTTCACCGAGTCCCGCATCCTGGTCCGCCGCCGCGGCGGCGAGGTCGACTACGTGCCCCCGGCCGAGGTCGACTACATGGACGTCTCGCCGCGCCAGATGGTGTCGGTCGCGACCGCCATGATCCCGTTCCTGGAGCACGACGACGCCAACCGCGCCCTCATGGGCGCGAACATGATGCGCCAGGCCGTTCCGCTCATCAAGGCGGAGGCGCCGCTCGTCGGCACCGGCATGGAGTACCGCTGCGCCACCGACGCCGGTGACGTCATCAAGGCGGAGAAGGACGGTGTGATCCAGGAGGTCTCGGCCGACTACATCACCGTCGCCAACGACGACGGCACGTACACCACGTACCGCGTCGCCAAGTTCTCCCGCTCCAACCAGGGCACCTCCGTCAACCAGAAGGTGATCGTCTCCGAGGGCGACCGCGTCATCGAGGGCCAGGTCCTCGCCGACGGTCCCGCCACGGAGAACGGCGAGATGGCGCTCGGCAAGAACCTGCTCGTCGCGTTCATGCCGTGGGAGGGCCACAACTACGAGGACGCGATCATCCTGTCGCAGCGCCTCGTGCAGGACGACGTCCTCTCCTCGATCCACATCGAGGAGCACGAGGTCGACGCCCGTGACACCAAGCTGGGCCCCGAGGAGATCACCCGGGACATCCCGAACGTCTCCGAGGAGGTCCTCGCCGACCTCGACGAGCGCGGCATCATCCGCATCGGTGCCGAGGTCGTCGCCGGCGACATCCTGGTCGGCAAGGTCACGCCCAAGGGCGAGACCGAGCTGACCCCGGAGGAGCGCCTGCTCCGCGCGATCTTCGGTGAGAAGGCGCGCGAGGTCCGCGACACCTCGCTGAAGGTGCCGCACGGCGAGACCGGCAAGGTCATCGGCGTGCGCGTCTTCGACCGCGAGGAGGGCGACGAGCTGCCCCCGGGCGTCAACCAGCTCGTCCGCGTCTACGTGGCCCAGAAGCGCAAGATCACCGACGGTGACAAGCTCGCCGGCCGCCACGGCAACAAGGGCGTCATCTCCAAGATCCTGCCGATCGAGGACATGCCGTTCCTGGAGGACGGCACCCCGGTGGACATCATCCTCAACCCGCTGGGTGTCCCGTCCCGAATGAACCCGGGACAGGTCCTGGAGATCCACCTCGGCTGGCTCGCCAGCCGCGGCTGGGACGTCTCCGGCCTCGCGGACGAGTGGGCGCAGCGCCTCCAGGCGATCGGCGCCGACGACGTCGCCCCCGGCACCAACGTCGCGACCCCGGTCTTCGACGGTGCCCGCGAGGACGAGCTGGCCGGCCTGCTCCAGCACACCATCCCCAACCGGGACGGTGAGCGGATGGTGCTGCCGACCGGTAAGGCCCGGCTGTTCGACGGCCGCTCCGGCGAGCCGTTCCCGGACCCGATCTCCGTCGGGTACATGTACATCCTCAAGCTCCACCACCTGGTCGACGACAAGCTCCACGCCCGTTCGACCGGTCCGTACTCGATGATCACCCAGCAGCCGCTGGGTGGTAAGGCCCAGTTCGGTGGCCAGCGATTCGGCGAGATGGAGGTGTGGGCGCTGGAGGCGTACGGCGCCGCCTACGCGCTCCAGGAGCTGCTGACGATCAAGTCCGACGACGTGACCGGCCGCGTGAAGGTCTACGAGGCCATCGTCAAGGGCGAGAACATCCCCGAGCCCGGCATTCCCGAGTCCTTCAAGGTGCTCATCAAGGAAATGCAGTCGCTCTGCCTCAACGTGGAGGTGCTGTCCTCGGACGGCATGTCCATCGAGATGCGCGACACGGACGAGGACGTCTTCCGCGCTGCGGAGGAGCTCGGTATCGACCTGTCCCGGCGCGAGCCGAGCAGCGTCGAAGAGGTCTGACGGGCCCGGCGGGGGAGCCATCCGGCTCCCCCGCTGTCCCCGGGACCGTACAGACCACTGATACAGAGCCCGTTTTCCGCTGACGCGGAGGGCACAACCCCGAAAGAGGGATTGACGAAAAAGTGCTCGACGTCAACTTCTTCGACGAGCTGCGGATCGGCCTGGCCACCGCGGACGACATCCGGACCTGGTCCCACGGCGAGGTCAAGAAGCCGGAGACCATCAACTACCGCACCCTGAAGCCCGAGAAGGACGGACTCTTCTGCGAGAAGATCTTCGGTCCGACCCGGGACTGGGAGTGCTACTGCGGCAAGTACAAGCGCGTCCGCTTCAAGGGCATCATCTGTGAGCGCTGTGGCGTCGAGGTCACCCGCGCCAAGGTGCGCCGCGAGCGGATGGGCCACATCGAGCTGGCCGCTCCCGTCACCCACATCTGGTACTTCAAGGGCGTCCCGTCCCGGCTGGGCTACCTGCTGGACCTGGCCCCGAAGGACCTTGAGAAGGTCATCTACTTCGCCGCGTACATGATCACGTACGTGGACGAGGAGCGCCGCACGCGCGATCTGCCGTCGCTGGAGGCCCATGTCTCCGTCGAGCGCCAGCAGATCGAGAACCGCCGCGACGCCGACCTGGAGGCCCGCGCCAAGAAGCTCGAGACGGACCTCGCCGAGCTGGAGGCCGAGGGCGCCAAGGCCGATGTGCGCCGCAAGGTGCGCGAGGGCGCCGAGCGCGAGATGAAGCAGCTCCGCGACCGCGCCCAGCGCGAGATCGACCGCCTCGACGAGGTGTGGAACCGCTTCAAGAACCTCAAGGTCCAGGACCTGGAGGGCGACGAGCTGCTCTACCGCGAGCTGCGCGACCGCTTCGGCACCTACTTCGACGGCTCGATGGGCGCCGCCGCGCTGCAGAAGCGCCTGGAGTCCTTCGACCTCGACGAGGAGGCCGAGCGCCTCCGCGAGATCATCCGCACCGGCAAGGGCCAGAAGAAGACCCGTGCGCTCAAGCGCCTCAAGGTCGTCTCCGCCTTCCTGCAGACCAGCAACAGCCCCAAGGGCATGGTGCTGGACTGCGTCCCGGTGATCCCGCCGGACCTGCGTCCGATGGTGCAGCTCGACGGTGGCCGCTTCGCGACCTCCGACCTCAACGACCTGTACCGCCGTGTCATCAACCGCAACAACCGCCTGAAGCGGCTTCTCGACCTCGGCGCGCCCGAGATCATCGTGAACAACGAGAAGCGCATGCTCCAGGAGGCCGTCGACGCGCTCTTCGACAACGGCCGCCGCGGCCGCCCGGTGACGGGCCCCGGCAACCGTCCGCTGAAGTCGCTGTCCGACATGCTCAAGGGCAAGCAGGGCCGCTTCCGTCAGAACCTCCTCGGCAAGCGTGTGGACTACTCCGCGCGTTCCGTGATCGTCGTCGGTCCGCAGCTCAAGCTGCACCAGTGCGGTCTGCCGAAGGCGATGGCGCTGGAGCTGTTCAAGCCGTTCGTGATGAAGCGCCTGGTCGACCTGAACCACGCGCAGAACATCAAGTCGGCCAAGCGCATGGTCGAGCGCGGCCGCACCGTGGTGTACGACGTCCTCGAAGAGGTCATCGCCGAGCACCCGGTGCTGCTGAACCGTGCGCCCACGCTGCACCGCCTCGGCATCCAGGCCTTCGAGCCGCAGCTGGTCGAGGGCAAGGCCATCCAGATCCACCCGCTCGTCTGCACCGCGTTCAACGCGGACTTCGACGGTGACCAGATGGCCGTCCACCTGCCGCTCTCCGCGGAGGCGCAGGCCGAGGCCCGCATCCTGATGCTGTCCTCGAACAACATCCTCAAGCCGGCCGACGGCCGTCCGGTCACCATGCCCACCCAGGACATGGTGCTCGGCCTCTTCTTCCTCACCACGGACGAGGAGGAGCGCGAGGTCAAGGGCGAGGGCCGGTCCTTCGGCTCCACCGCCGAGGCGATCATGGCCTTCGACGCCCGCGAGCTCTCGCTCCAGGCGAAGGTCGACATCCGCTTCCCGGTGGGCACCATCCCGCCGCGCGGCTGGACCCCGCCGGCTCCCGAGGACGGGGAGGACGACAACTGGCAGCCCGGTGACAGCTTCCGGCTGAACACCACGCTCGGCCGTGCCCTCTTCAACGAGCTGCTGCCCGAGGACTACCCGTTCGTCGACTACTCGGTGGGCAAGAAGCAGCTCTCCGAGATCGTCAACGACCTCGCCGAGCGCTACCCCAAGGTCATCGTGGCGGCGACGCTCGACAACCTGAAGGCGTCCGGCTTCTACTGGGCGACCCGTTCCGGTGTCACCGTCGCCATCTCCGACGTCGTCGTTCCCGAGGCGAAGAAGGAGATCGTCGCGGGCTACGAGGCCCAGGACGAGACGGTCCAGAAGCAGTACGAGCGCGGTCTGATCACCAAGGACGAGCGCACGCAGGAGCTCATCGCGATCTGGACCAAGGCGACCAACGAGGTCGCCGAGGCGATGAACGCGAACTTCCCGAAGACCAACCCCATCTTCATGATGGTCAACTCGGGTGCGCGCGGAAACATGATGCAGATGCGCCAGATCGCCGGTATGCGCGGTCTGGTGTCGAACGCCAAGAACGAGACCATCCCGCGTCCGATCAAGGCGTCCTTCCGCGAGGGCCTGTCCGTGCTGGAGTACTTCATCTCCACGCACGGTGCCCGTAAGGGTCTGGCGGACACCGCCCTGCGTACCGCCGACTCGGGTTACCTGACCCGTCGTCTGGTGGACGTCTCGCAGGACGTGATCATCCGCGAGGAGGACTGCGGCACCGAGCGCGGCCTCAAGCTGCGGATCGCCGCCAAGGACTCCGAGGGTGTCCTGCGCAAGGCGGAGGACGTCGAGACCTCCGTGTACGCGCGGATGCTCGCCGAGGACGTCGTGGTGGACGGCAAGGTCATCGCGCCGGCCAACGTCGACCTCGGTGACGTGCTCATCGACCAGCTGGTCGCGGCCGGTGTCGAGGAGGTCAAGACCCGCTCGGTCCTGACCTGCGAGTCGGCGGTCGGCACCTGTGCCTTCTGCTACGGCCGTTCGCTGGCCACCGGCAAGCTGGTCGACATCGGTGAGGCGGTCGGCATCATCGCCGCCCAGTCCATCGGTGAGCCCGGTACCCAGCTGACGATGCGTACCTTCCACACCGGTGGTGTGGCCGGTGACGACATCACCCAGGGTCTGCCGCGTGTCGTCGAGCTCTTCGAGGCCCGTACCCCGAAGGGTGTCGCCCCGATCTCCGAGGCCGCCGGCCGCGTGCGGATCGAGGAGACCGAGAAGACCAAGAAGATCGTGGTCACGCCGGACGACGGCAGCGACGAGACGGCCTACCCGATCTCGAAGCGCGCCAAGCTGAAGGTCCGCGAGGGCGACCACGTCCAGGTCGGCGAGCCGCTGGCCTTCGGTGCGACCAACCCGCACGACGTGCTGCGCATCCTCGGCCAGCGCGCGGTCCAGGTCCACCTGGTCGGCGAGGTCCAGAAGGTCTACAACTCGCAGGGTGTGTCGATCCACGACAAGCACATCGAGATCATCATCCGGCAGATGCTCCGCCGGGTGACGATCATCGAGTCCGGCGACGCGGAGCTGCTGCCGGGCGAGCTGGTCGAGCGCTCGAAGTTCGAGACCGAGAACCGTCGTGTGGTCACCGAGGGCGGTCACCCCGCCTCCGGCCGTCCGCAGCTGATGGGTATCACCAAGGCGTCGCTGGCCACCGAGTCCTGGCTGTCGGCGGCGTCCTTCCAGGAGACGACCAGGGTCCTGACCGACGCGGCGATCAACGCCAAGTCGGACTCCCTGATCGGCCTCAAGGAGAACGTCATCATCGGTAAGCTCATCCCGGCCGGTACGGGCCTGTCCCGCTACCGCAACATCCGGGTCGAGCCGACCGAGGAGGCCAAGGCCGCGATGTACTCGGCCGTCGGCTACGACGACATCGACTACTCGCCGTTCGGCACCGGCTCCGGCCAGGCCGTCCCGCTGGAGGACTACGACTACGGTCCGTACAACCAGTAAGGCGTAGGGCAGCGAAGGGCGGTCATCCCACGGGGTGGCCGCCCTTTGTTTTGACCGATGTCCGTACGGTAGGTACGCTCAGACCTTGTGCCTGGGGTGTCCCTGGGCTCGTGTGCGTGTCTACAGCCGCACCGCGAGTCCCGATTCGGACGCCGTAATCTGCGCCCTTTCCCGCCTTCGGCGGGGGTCCGCAGTATTCGACACACCCGACCGCGTGGGTCGGCGACGTTCCAGGTTAGCTTCACTGACGGCACACAGAAACCGGAGAAGTAGTGCCTACGATCCAGCAGCTGGTCCGCAAGGGCCGGCAGGACAAGGTCGAGAAGAACAAGACGCCCGCACTCGAGGGTTCGCCCCAGCGCCGTGGCGTCTGCACGCGTGTGTTCACGACCACCCCGAAGAAGCCGAACTCGGCCCTCCGCAAGGTCGCGCGTGTGCGTCTGACCTCCGGTATCGAGGTCACGGCCTACATCCCGGGTGAGGGACACAACCTGCAGGAGCACTCCATCGTGCTCGTGCGTGGTGGCCGTGTGAAGGACCTGCCTGGTGTTCGCTACAAGATCATCCGCGGTTCGCTCGACACCCAGGGTGTCAAGAACCGCAAGCAGGCCCGCAGCCGCTACGGCGCCAAGAAGGAGAAGTAAGAATGCCTCGTAAGGGCCCCGCCCCGAAGCGCCCGGTCATCATCGACCCGGTTTACGGTTCTCCTCTGGTGACCTCGCTCATCAACAAGATCCTGCTGAACGGCAAGCGTTCCACCGCCGAGCGGATCGTCTACGGCGCCATGGAGGGTCTTCGTGAGAAGACCGGCGCCGACCCCGTCATCACGCTGAAGCGCGCGCTCGAGAACGTCAAGCCGTCTCTCGAGGTCAAGTCCCGCCGCGTCGGTGGCGCCACCTACCAGGTGCCGATCGAGGTCAAGCCCGGTCGCGCCTCGACCCTCGCGCTCCGCTGGGTCGTCGGCTACTCCCGCGCCCGCCGCGAGAAGACGATGACCGAGCGCCTGATGAACGAGCTGCTCGACGCCTCCAACGGTCTCGGCGCCTCGGTCAAGAAGCGCGAGGACACGCACAAGATGGCCGAGTCCAACAAGGCCTTCGCGCACTACCGCTGGTAGTCGCAACCCACATCGAGACCGAGAGAAGACTGAAGCCTTATGGCTACCACTTCGCTTGACCTGGCCAAGGTGCGCAACATCGGCATCATGGCCCACATCGACGCGGGCAAGACGACGACCACCGAGCGCATCCTGTTCTACACCGGTGTCAGCTACAAGATCGGTGAGGTCCACGACGGCGCCGCCACGATGGACTGGATGGAGCAGGAGCAGGAGCGCGGCATCACCATCACGTCCGCCGCGACGACCTGTCACTGGCCGCTCGAGGACGTCGACCACACCATCAACATCATCGACACCCCGGGTCACGTCGACTTCACCGTCGAGGTGGAGCGTTCGCTCCGCGTCCTCGACGGCGCCGTGACGGTGTTCGACGGTGTGGCCGGTGTGGAGCCGCAGTCCGAGACGGTGTGGCGTCAGGCCGACCGTTACGGCGTGCCCCGCATCTGCTTCGTCAACAAGCTCGACCGCACCGGCGCCGAGTTCCACCGCTGTGTCGACATGATCAAGGACCGCCTCGGCGCGACCCCGATCGTGATGCAGCTCCCGATCGGTGCCGAGGCCGACTTCAAGGGCGTCATCGACCTCGTTCGTATGAAGGCCCTGGTCTGGTCCGCCGAGGCGGCCAAGGGCGAGATGTACGACACCGTCGAGATCCCGGCGACGCACGCCGAGGCGGCCGAGGAGTGGCGCGGCAAGCTGCTTGAGGCCGTCGCGGAGAACGACGAGGAGATGATGGAGCTGTACCTCGAGGGCACCGAGCCCACCGAGGAGCAGCTGCACGAGGCGATCCGTCGCATCACCATCGCCTCCGGCGTCTCCACCGGCACCACCGTCACCCCGGTGTTCTGCGGTACCGCGTTCAAGAACAAGGGCGTCCAGCCCCTGCTCGACGCCGTCGTGCGCTACCTCCCCTCGCCGCTCGACGTCGAGGCCATCGAGGGCCACGACGTGAAGGACCCCGAGCTGGTCGTGAAGCGCAAGCCGTCCGACGACGAGCCGCTGTCGGCCCTCGCGTTCAAGATCATGAGCGACCCGCACCTCGGCAAGCTCACCTTCGTCCGGATCTACTCCGGTCGCCTGGAGTCCGGCACCGCGGTGCTGAACTCCGTCAAGGGCAAGAAGGAGCGCATCGGCAAGATCTACCGCATGCACGCCAACAAGCGTGAGGAGATCGAGTCGGTGGGCGCCGGCGACATCGTCGCCGTCATGGGCCTGAAGCAGACCACCACCGGTGAGACGCTCTCCGACGACAAGGCCCCGGTGATCCTGGAGTCCATGGACTTCCCGGCGCCGGTCATCCAGGTCGCGATCGAGCCCAAGTCCAAGGGCGACCAGGAGAAGCTGGGTGTCGCCATCCAGCGTCTCGCGGAGGAGGACCCCTCCTTCCAGGTTCACTCGGACGAGGAGACCGGCCAGACCATCATCGGCGGTATGGGCGAGCTGCACCTTGAGGTGCTGGTCGACCGCATGCGCCGTGAGTTCAAGGTCGAGGCCAACGTCGGCAAGCCGCAGGTGGCCTACCGCGAGACGATCCGCAAGGCCGTCGAGCGCGTGGACTACACGCACAAGAAGCAGACCGGTGGTACGGGCCAGTTCGCCAAGGTCCAGATCGGCATCGAGCCGATCGAGGGCGGCGACGCGTCCTACGAGTTCGTCAACAAGGTCACCGGTGGCCGCATCCCCAAGGAGTACATCCCCTCGGTGGACGCGGGTGCTCAGGAGGCCATGCAGTTCGGCATCCTGGCCGGCTACGAGATGACCGGCGTGCGCATCATCCTCCACGACGGTGCGTACCACGAGGTCGACTCCTCCGAGCTCGCCTTCAAGATCGCCGGTTCGCAGGCCTTCAAGGAGGCCGCCCGCAAGGCCAGCCCCGTGCTGCTCGAGCCGATGATGGCCGTCGAGGTCACCACGCCCGAGGACTACATGGGTGAGGTCATCGGCGACATCAACTCCCGCCGTGGGCAGATCCAGTCCATGGAGGAGCGTCACAGCGCCCGGATCGTCAAGGGTCTGGTGCCGCTCTCGGAGATGTTCGGCTACGTCGGAGACCTCCGCAGCAAGACCTCGGGTCGCGCAAGCTACTCGATGCAGTTCGACTCCTACGCCGAGGTTCCCCGGAACGTCGCCGAGGAGATCATCGCGAAGGCCAAGGGCGAGTAACTCACCCGAGTTCCACGCTTTAGGCTTGACACCGTCCGCCGGGGGTTCGCCCCGATACCTTCAGGGGTGTGAACCCCGGCGGCCGGCTTCCCAGCAAAGATCACCTGGCGCCGATGAGTAAGGCGTACAGAACCACTCCACAGGAGGACCCCAGTGGCGAAGGCGAAGTTCGAGCGGACTAAGCCGCACGTCAACATCGGCACCATCGGTCACATCGACCACGGTAAGACGACCCTCACGGCCGCCATTACCAAGGTGCTGCACGACGCGTACCCGGACCTGAACGAGGCCTCGGCCTTCGACCAGATCGACAAGGCTCCTGAGGAGCGCCAGCGCGGTATCACCATCTCCATCGCGCACGTCGAGTACCAGACCGAGTCGCGTCACTACGCGCACGTCGACTGCCCCGGTCACGCGGACTACATCAAGAACATGATCACGGGTGCGGCGCAGATGGACGGCGCCATCCTCGTGGTCGCCGCCACCGACGGCCCGATGCCGCAGACCAAGGAGCACGTGCTCCTGGCCCGCCAGGTCGGCGTTCCGTACATCGTCGTCGCCCTGAACAAGGCCGACATGGTGGACGACGAGGAGATCCTGGAGCTCGTCGAGCTCGAGGTGCGTGAGCTCCTCTCCGAGTACGAGTTCCCGGGCGACGACGTTCCCGTCGTCAAGGTCTCGGCGCTCAAGGCGCTCGAGGGCGACAAGGAGTGGGGCCAGTCGGTCCTGAACCTGATGGCCGCCGTCGACGAGGCGATCCCGCAGCCCGAGCGTGACGTCGACAAGCCGTTCCTGATGCCGATCGAGGACGTCTTCACGATCACCGGTCGTGGCACCGTCGTCACCGGTCGTATCGAGCGTGGTGTCCTCAAGGTCAACGAGACCGTCGACATCGTCGGTATCAAGACCGAGAAGACCACCACCACGGTCACCGGCATCGAGATGTTCCGCAAGCTGCTCGACGAGGGCCAGGCCGGTGAGAACGTCGGTCTGCTCCTCCGTGGCATCAAGCGCGAGGACGTCGAGCGCGGCCAGGTCATCATCAAGCCCGGTTCGGTCACCCCGCACACCGAGTTCGAGGCCCAGGCCTACATCCTGTCGAAGGACGAGGGTGGCCGTCACACCCCGTTCTTCAACAACTACCGCCCGCAGTTCTACTTCCGTACCACGGACGTGACCGGCGTCGTGACCCTCCCCGAGGGCACCGAGATGGTCATGCCGGGCGACAACACCACCATGACCGTCGAGCTGATCCAGCCCGTCGCCATGGAGGAGGGCCTCAAGTTCGCCATCCGTGAGGGTGGCCGGACCGTGGGCGCCGGCCAGGTCACCAAGATCACCAAGTAAGTCCTGGTGGTTTGACCTGGTAGCTCGCTGAGCTGCACGAAGGGCCCCGCACCACTCGGTGCGGGGCCCTTCGCCGTCCTGGGAGGGGGAGGGGAGTGGGATGCGGGACGGGGAGACGCCGGGGGGCGGGACGTCGCGGGCGGCGCCCGGCGGGGCGTCGGAGGTGGTGGCCGTCGGCGCGGTGCCGTCGGGCATCGCGGTGTCGTCGGACATCGGGGTGCTGGTGGTCGAGGACCACGCCGTGGTGCGGTCCGGGCTGGCGGCGCTGCTCGACGGGGAGCTGGGGATTCGGGTGGTCGGGGAGGCCGCCGACGGGGCCGCGGCGCTGGCGGAGGCCGGGCGGCTGCGGCCGGAGGTCGTCCTGCTGGACATCGACCTGCCCGTGCTGGACGGGATCTCGGTGGCCGCGCGGCTGACCGGGGCGGGGTACGGCTGCCGGATTCTGATGCTCACCGCGCTGGACCGGCCCGGGCATCTGGCGCGGGCGCTGGCCGCCGGGGCGTCCGGCTATCTGCTGAAGAGCGCCACCCCGGCGGAGACCGCGGACGCGGTGCGCCGGGTCGCCGGCGGCGGGCGGGCGGTCGACCCGCGGATGCGGGAGGACCCCCGGGGGCGGCCCAGCCCGCTGACCGAGCGGGAGGCGGAGGTGCTGCGGCTCGCCGCGTCGGGCGCGCATGCGCGGGAGGTGGCGGCGGAGCTGTTCCTCAGCGTGGGGACGGTGCGCAACCGGCTCTCGGCGGCGGTGAGCAAGCTGCACGCGCGGACGCTGGTGGACGCGGTGCGGATCGCCGAGCGGTACGGGTGGTTGTAGCGCGTTCCGGGGCGCGTGCTCCGGGCGGGGCGCGCGTTCCGGGGCGCGTGCTCTGCGCGGGCGTTGCGGAGGGCCCCGCACCGTCGCGCGGTGCGGGGCCCTCGTGTCGCCGGGAGGCGGGTGGTGCGGTGGTGCGGTGGTGCGGTGGTGCGAGTGGGGGTGCTGCGGATCAGTGGTCGGTCGGTGGGATCAGACGCCGGCGATCGACCGGATCCAGGAGCGGTAGGCCGTGACGTTGGTGTACGCCGTCGTCGTCTGGCGGTCGCTGGTGGAGGCGACGCCGACCTGGATGCCGTTGGCCATCATCGGGCCGCCGGAGTCACCGCCGGCGGTGATGCCGTTGCCGCGCCGGGCGCAGATCGCCGAGCCGCCGTAGGCGTCGCCGCAGCCGCCGGTGACCGTGACGTTCGCGACCTTCAGGTAGCGGGACTGGCAGTTGGCCTCGGAGCCGCACTGGGAGGTGGCGCCCCAGCCGTAGACCTGGACGCTCTGGCCGACGCTCACCGAGCCGGGCTGGCCCAGGCGGGAGTAGGTGGCCGACACGGAACGGTCGAGACGGACCAGCGCCAGGTCCGAGCTGTGCGTGTAGGTCTGGACGCCGTTGGCCACGGTGCCGCCGCTGTGCTGGTCCAGGCTGCCGATCCGGAACGACAGCCCGCCGCCGGTGACGCAGTGCCGGGCGGTGAGGATCCAGGTCGGCGCGATGATCGTCGCCGAACAGGTCTCTCTGCCGTTCGAGAAGAGCCGGGCGGCCCAGGGGCCGCTGGTGGCCTGGCCGCCGCCGATGATGGGCTGCGGGGCCTTGGTGGTCGGGGGCGCGGGCACCGGGGCCGCGGTGGCGGTGGGGGCGAGAAGGGTGAGGACGGAGATCACGGCTGCCACGAGCGCGGGCATGAGCCTTGATATGCGCAAGGTTCCTCGATTCGAAGGACACGCTGGGTGGGCGTGTATGTGTGGGGGTTGGCGGCCCCTGGGGGCCGCGTCCGCGCCGAACCCCCGCCCGAGGGGCGGAAGTTCGTCATGGACATGACCCAGAATTCCCGAGGAACGGTGAACGGGGTACTAACGCTTGGCCATAACACGGTGCTATACCCCCGGTGTTGACGCGCCGTCCCGCACGGTGGCGGCGGGCGGCGCGGGCGGTCCGGGCCGCTGGTGCAGTCGGCTCAGCCGGCCGGTCCGGGTGCCTCAGCCCGCCGTTCCCGCGCCCGGGCGCCAGGTCCACGGGTGGGCGTCCGGGCCGAGGGCGACGGCGGCGGGGGCGTCCCCGTCCGCGTACAGGGTGGGGGCGCCGAGCGCGGGCGCCCCGGCCGTACGCGTGGACCGCGTCCCGCCGTCGCGCAGCATCAGGCGCCCGGACAGGTCCTGCCCGAGGAGGACCGGGTCGCCGGGCCCGGAGACCGCCGCGGCCACCGGACCGTACCCGTCGAACGGAATCCGCGGCAGCGGGCGGCCGTCGAGCGCGGTACGGGTCAGCCGGAGGTCGGCCGAGCCCCGGGAGTCCCGCGGCCCGGCCTTTCGGTAGGGCCGCTCCTCGCGGTGGAGCAGTTCGACGGTGCCGTCCGCCGCGAGTACGGCCGCGGGCGCGTCGACCGCTCCGGGCAGCACCCCGGCCGGGCGGTGCTCCACCGGGCCGCCCGCCTCCCGCTGCCGCCAGTGGTGCACGGTGTCGTGCCCGGCCGCGAAGAGGTGGACGCGGCCGTCGGCGTCGACGAGCGCGGTCAGGCCGTCCTGGACCTCGCCGCCGCCGAGGTCCCGCCAGCCCTCCCAGTTCCCGGTCGCCCGCCGGACCCGGGTGCTGACGCCCTTGTCCGCGTTCCGCACGAAGAGATGGACCGTGCCGTCGTGGGTGGTGACGGCCACGGGCACGCCGATGCGCCGCCCGTGGTCGTCGCCGCGCTCCGGGTTGCCGAGACCCCGCCAGGCGAGGAAGGGCCCGCCGGGGGAGCGCTGTTCGAGGAGGACGATCTCCCGCGCGTTGTCCCCGCCGTGCCCGCTGAGGGCGGCGAAGCGCAGCCCGAACAGCAGCTGCCGGCCGTCGGGCAGCGCGGTCGCGCCCAGGACGGGGGCGAGGGGGCCGCCGCCCAGGTCCTCCGGCGCGCCCCAGCGCCCGCTGCCCGCGCCGGTCTCCCGCCAGCGGACCGCGCGGAGGCCCAGCACGCCGTAGGCGGCGAGCCGGTCGCCGGGGTGGGGGCCGCCGGGGCCGGGCCGTTCGTCAGGGCCGGGCCGGGCGGTCGCGGGATCGGTGGTAGCGGGCTGGGCGTTGGCAGGTTCGGCGGACCCGGACCCGGCGCGCTGTGCGTCCTCGGGCTGGGGCTCGGCGCGCTGTGCGTCTTCGGGCTGGGGCTCGGCGCGCTCGGGCCCGGGCGCGGGCTCGGTGGTCACGACGAGGCGTGGGCCGGGGTGGCGGTGGCGGGTGGAGCGGACCCAGCCCTTCCTGTTGGTGAGCGGCCGCCCCTGGCCGACGTTGTAGTCCCCGCAGCCCGCCGCGTTCCCGCACTCCCAGGCCGGGGAGCCGCCGTAGGCGAGGAGGGGCGCCGCCTTCTCGCGCTGGACGGGCTCGGGTAGGTTCTTCGGCCAGTGCCGGTGGTAGTAGCCGCGGAAGGCGGTGGCGGCGAACGCGGGTACCTCGCCCCCGTCCCGCGTCGCCTCCGCGACCCAGGCGATCATCGCGGCCCAGCCGAAGCAGGCGACCGCGGTGTGGTCGGCGTGGTCCGAGTAGCCGCGCTGCTCGCTGTCCTTGCGCCGGGTCCTCTCGTCGCTGAACTGGAGGTCCGGGTCCGGGTCGAGGGTGTGCACGACGGTCGGGCGGTAGCGCTCCATCAGTCCGACGAGAACGTCCACCAGCTCGTCGTAGTCGTAGCTGCCGGCCCGGCGCACCGGGGCGCCGGTGGCGACCACGGTGGGCAGGGCGAGGGCCCGGTCGTGCCAGAGGCTGGGCAGGCCCGGACGGTTGCCGCGGGCGGTGTGCATGGCCAGGTTGAGATGGATCAGCTCGACCCGGCGGGCGCCGTTCGCCAGGGTGTTGATCTCGGCGCGCAGATCACGGCGGAGGGTGGCGACGCCCTGCTGCCAGGGCGTGAACCGGTCCAGGCCGAGGAGTTCCGCGTACGCCTGGCGCAGGCCCTGGTGGCGGGCGGAGGAGTAGGCGGCCTTGTCGGGGGTCGCCTCGGTGGTGCCGGGGACGTGGTTGCGGCCGTCGTGCTCGCCCGCCGTGACGTACACGCAGACGAGGGGGACGCCCGCGTCCAGCAGCAGGCGGGCGTCCGGGTTCATGAAGTACAGGTCGTCGTCCGGGTGGGCGAGTATCTGCATCACCTGCGCCCGGCGGGAGCCGGATATCGGGATGCCGGGCGCCGGGTCGGCGACCGGGCCCGAGCGGCGGGGCGCCGGTACGGAGCAGGCGCCGAGCACGCCCGCGCCGGTGAGCGCGGCGAGGGCGGCGAGGACGCCGCGTCGGCGGGGGGCGCTTGGCGTGCCGGCGGCGGGCGTGGTGGTGGGCGCGCCCGTGGGCAGCGCGTGGCCGTGGCGGTGTCCGTCGTTCACTTGTCGCGCTCCCCGTCCGCGTCCCCCGCGCGGCGGACGGGCGCGTGTGCGTGCCCGTGACCGCGTGCGGTGATCTCCCCGTGGGCCGCCCCTCGGCCCTCCCCGTGTGCGGAACGGCCGTGACCGGCCGGGCGGAAGACCCTGGTCGGGGGCCTGTCGCCGGCCTGCTGCTCCGCGCACGGGAAGACGGGGGCGGGGGGTGCGGGGTTGCCTCGGGGTGGGTGGGGGTTGCACGGGGGTGCGGGCCATGTGTGTCGGCGCGACGTGTGTCCGGGGAGGCGGGCCGGGGGAGGTTGATCCGGACCACATGTGCGGGGCCGATGTGTGCCTGGACCACGTGTGCCGGGCCTCTGTGTGTCCGCGCGAGGCGGGTCCGGGGCCACACATGCCCGGGCCACATGGGCGTGGGCCACATGTCTCCGGCCCCATGTGCCCGGGCCACACGGGCGTGGCCCACGCGTGGCCAGCCCACATGTGCCCGGCCCTCATGGGCACCCCCGCCATATGCGCCCGGCCCCCCGCCCGGCCAGGGCCGTCAGCCCAAGGGCAGCGCCGCCGTCAACGTGAACTCGCGTTCCGCGTGGCCTGTGCGCAGCGTCCCGCCCAGTGCGATCACCCGGCCCCGGAGGCCCGCGATCCCCGTCCCGCGCCGACCCCCGCCCGCCCCGGAGGTCCCGCCGCCCCCGCCCTCCGGGACGCCGGAGGGCACGGCGATCGCGCCGTCGTTGCGCACGGTCAGCCGGACCTCCCCCTCCCCGGTGCTCAGCTCGATCGCGCAGTGCCCGGCGCGGCTGTGCTGGAGGACGTTGCCCACCGCCTCCCGCAGCACGGACCGCAGGCAGTCCGTCACCGCCCGGTCCGGCTCCACCCGGGCCGGCAGCGCGGTGCTCACCGCTATCCCGGAGGCCGTCAGCAGCCGCTGGGCGTGGGCGAACTCCTCGTCCAGCCGGACCCCGGACTGGGGCCCGCTGATCCGCCGGACGTCGTCCTGGGTCCGCCGCGCCAGGTCGACGGCCTCGGCCAGCGCGGCCCGGGCCGCCTCCGGGGGCGCGCCGGGCCGCAGTGCCGCCTCGCCCTGGACCGCGATCGCGGCGAGCGAGGAGCCGACCAGGTCGTGCAGGTCCTGCCGGATGCGCGCGAGGGTGCGCTGCTCGGCCAGCCGTGCCGCCTGCTCCCGACTGCCGTGCAACCGGGCCGAGAGCAGGGCGAGATGGGCGACGGCGAAGACGGTGCTGGCGGTGATCGCGGTGCTCAGCAGCACGCTCGTCGGCCCGCGCGTGGTGTCGATCACGCCGCTGTGGACGAGGACGGGCCCGCTCGCCCCCACGGCCAGGGCGAGGGGAATCGAGGTCGTCGGCGGCAGGATCAGCAGCACCGCGCCCGCGAGGAAGCCGAGCAGGCTCAGCCACGGATAGCGGAAGAGCACCAGCGGGAGGTAGGTGAGGGCGGCCTGCACCAGGAGCAGCGCCCAGCGCCAGCGCTGCGGCAGCCGGTAGGGCGGCGGCGCGTACTGGCCCAGGAGCACGGCGGGCATCAGCACCAGCACGGTCAGCCCGGTGACCATCGTGCGGCGGCCGAGCGGCGAGTCCGCCATGTCGAGCGCGGTCAGCCAGAGCGAACCGACCACCAGCACCACCAGCGCGCCGAGGGCCACGCGCGAGCCCGGGGGAGGTGTCGTGCCGCGCAGTGCTCCGAGCCGCATGCCGCTCTCGCTCCCGTCCGTCTGTCCGTCGGTCCGTCTGCTTGTCGGTCTGTCGGTCCGTCGGTCCGTCATGTGCCGTTGCCCGCAGTCGAACAGAGGGCACGGCGGTGCACCGGAATCGTAGGCTCCGGCCTCCCCCGCCACCGACCCGGCCGCCCGGTCACCGCTCCGGTCCCCGCCCCGCGGGCGGGCGCACCCGCGTGGGGAAGCTGTGCGCAGCTGGTGAAATCTTCACTCCCGCCGCCTGCGCCGCACTGCTTTGATCACGACTGTTCCATGTCCACGACAACGGAGAGTCACCAAGTGTCAGAGCACATACCCCGCTCCCGGACCCCCGAGGAGTGGGAGGGCGAGTCGGTCGCCCTGCGCCGGCGCAGACGCCTGCTGCCCCGGATCGCGGTCACGGCGGCCATGGTCATGGCCGCCGAGTCCGCCCTCGTCGTCGCCGCCACGGGCCAGGCCGTGGCCCTCACCCCCGAGCAGCCGCCGAAGGCCGCTGCCGCGCCCGCCGCGAAGGCGGTCACCGAGGCGGCGGACATCCCGTCGGCGAAGGTCGCGGCCCGGTTGTCCGGGAAGCGGGTGGAGGCGCTGTCCGAGCGGACCGAGACGTCCACGACCTGGGTGAACAAGGACGGCTCGCTGACCACCGAACTCGCCTCGGGCCCGGTGCGGTTCGAGGACGGGTCGGGCCAGTGGCGCGAGGTCGACGTCGAGCTGCGGGAGAGCGGCGGCGCGGTCGAGGCCGTGGCGCACCCCGAGGGTCTGCGGCTCGCGGGCAAGGGCGGTACGGTGCCGCGTTCGCTCGGCGAGGCCCGTACGGCCGGTGCCCGGGACCTGGTCACCCTCGGTGAGGGCGAGGAGCGGATCACCCTCCAGTGGAAGGGCGGTCTGCCCGCTCCGGTGCTGGACGGCACCCGGGCCACGTACCCGGAGGCGCTGCCGGGCGCGGACGTGGTCGTGGAGTCGACCCGTACCGGCTTCGAGCAGTTCGTCGAGATCCGGAAGAAGCCCGCCGAGGGGTACTCGTACACCCTCCCGCTGAAGGCGAAGGGCCTCACGGCGAAGGAGCAGCCGGACGGGAGCGTGCTGTTCACCGACCGGAAGAACCGCAAGCGCGCGGTGATGCCCGCGCCGGTGATGTGGGACGCGACCGTCGACAAGGTCTCCGGTGAGCACACCCGCCGGGTGCCGGTGGCGATGAAGGTCGTCCAGCGCAAGGGCTCGATCGACCTGGTGGTCACCCCGGACGCGGACTTCCTCGCCGACCCGGCCACGAAGTACCCGGTGACGGTGGACCCGTCGACCTCGGCGCTGTCGAACGTCTTCGACACCTACGTCCAGCAGGGCGAGACCCGGGACTGGTCGACCGATGTGGAGCTGGACCTCGGCAACCCGGGGACCACCAACAGCAACGGGACCCCGCGTACCGCGCGTTCGTTCATCTCCTGGAACACCTCCCCGATCGCGGACGCCCTGGTCTCCGGCGCCAAGCTGTCGCTGTGGAACTTCCACTCCGGCAACACCGACTGCAAGGCCCAGTCCTGGGAGGTCTGGTCGACGGGCGCCGCGTCCACGTCCTCCCGCTGGACCGCGCAGCCGGCCTGGACGGCGAAGAAGGCCACGTCCACCGAGACCAAGGGCAACCCGGGCTGCGCCTCGGCGCCGGACGGCTGGATCAACGCCGATGTGACCGCGCTCGCGCAGGAGTGGGCGTCGGCCAAGGCGACCCGCGGCCACATGGGTCTGCGCGCCACGAGCGAGACGACCGTGCCGCAGTGGAAGCGGGTCAACTCCGCCAACGCGGCCACCAATGTGCCCAAGCTGACGGTCACCTACAACTACCGGCCGAAGACCGGGACCAAGCAGGAGGCCGGGCCCCCGTTCTTCTCCTACAGCGGCGCGTACATGGTCAACACCCTGACGCCGACGCTGCGGGACACCTTCGTCGACGCCGACGGGGACAAGGTCAACGGCACCTTCCAGATCTTCGACAGCGCCACCGACACCCAGGTCGGCAGCCCGATCGTGTCGAAGTACGTGGCATCGGGGCAGGCCGCCTCGGTGACCGTGCCGGCCGGTGTGCTGGCCGAGGGGAAGACGTACAAGTTCCGTACCAGCCCCTACGACGGCACGCACTACAACACCGGTTGGTCGGCGTGGAAGACCTTCACCGTCGACACCAGGGCGCCGTCCGCCCCGACGAAGATCGTCTCCACGGACTACCCGACCGGGCAGTGGGTCAAGGGCGAGGGTCAGCCGGGCACCTTCACCGTGACCCCGCCGGCCGGGACCGACCACAACTGGCTGGAGTGGTCGCTCGACGGCGTGACCTGGACCAAGGTCGCCACCGGTGGCGCCTCGGCCGCCAAGGCCATCTCCGTCACCCCGCCCAGGAACGGCAGCCACACCCTCCAGGTGCGGTCCGTGGACAAGGCGGACAACAAGTCGGAGGCGGCCGAGTACGTCTTCCACGCCGGTTCGGGCGGCTTCGTCCAGCCTGCGGAGGGTGAGCGCACCGCGCGGCGGCTGCCGCTGGTCGCCGAGGCCGAGGCCGGCAAGTACAACGCCGTGGCCTTCTCCTGGCGCCGCTCCGAGGCCGACCCCTGGGTGCCGATCCCCGTCGGCGACGTCACCTCCGGCGGCACCGCGCTGACCGCCTGGCCCGTTCCGCTGACGGGTGGGAAGAACGCCCCGCTGGTGTGGAACGCGACGAGCACCGTCGACCCCGACGGCACCGTCCAGATCAAGGCCGACTTCACCGGTCCCGCCGGTGCCGCGAGCAGCACGGCGCCGCTGACCACGGTCGTGGACCGCAACGCGGACGGCGCGGCGACGGAGGACATCGGGCCCGGCTCGCTCAACCTGCTGACCGGCAACTACACCCTCTCCGCGACGGACGTCTCGCTCTTCGGCCTCTCGGTGTCCCGCACCGCGGCCTCGCGCACCCCGAACCGGGGCGCGGCCGAGGAGGGCCAGGCGGCGATCTTCGGCAAGGAGTGGGTCTCCGGCACCGCGGTGGAGCTGACCGACTCCGACTACAGCCACATCCGCCGGATCTCCGACACCGCGGTCGACGTGGTGCTGGAGGAGGGCGACGCGATCCACTTCACCGCCAACGCGGCGAAGACCGCGTGGATCCCCGAGCCCGGCTCCGAGGACCTGACCCTCAAGGGCAGCCTCTCCGGCACCCTGACCCTCTCCGACACCGAGGGCACGGTCACCACCTTCGCCAAGGCCGACGCGGCCGCCACCACCTGGCAGGTCTCCTCCACCCTTCTCGACGGGCTCACCGACTCGACCACCAAGGTGGTGTCCGAGGTGGTCACCGTCGACGGCAAGAAGCTGGCCCGCCCCAAGCGGGTCATCGCGCCGACCTCGGCGGCCACCACCGCGACCTGCGAGACCACGCCGTCCACCAAGGGCTGCAAGGTCCTGGAGTTCGTCTACGCGTCCGCCACCACGGCCACCGGCACCGAGACCAACGAGCAGTTCGGCGACTTCGCCGGGCAGGTGAAGGAGATCCGCGTCTGGACCACCTCCCCGGGGGCCTCCGCCGCGACCGCCACCGCCGTCGCCACCTACCGCTACGACGCCAACGGCAGCCTGCGCCAGCAGTGGGACCCGCGGCTCGGCCAGGACACCCAGACCCAGTACGCCTACTGGGGCGGCCGGGTCACCTGGCACCAGCAGCAGGGCGGCCTGCCGTACACCTTCACCTACGGCAACGCCGGTGCCGGCACCGCGCCCGGCGACGGCATGCTGCTGAAGGTGTCGCGGCCCGCCCTCAAGCAGGGCACCGCCGACACGGTCGAGGGCGATGCCGTCACCGCCGTCGTCTACGGTGTGCCGCTGAACGGGGCCAAGGCGCCGTACGCCATGGGCGCCGCGGCCGTCGCCGGCTGGGGCCAGCTCGACGCCCCGACGGACGCCACCGCGGTCTTCCCGGCGGACGCCGTGCCGGCCTCCCACGACGGGGCCGATCTGGCCTCCTCCGGGTACCGGCGCGCCACGGTGACCTATCTGAACGCCTCGGGCCGTACGGTCAACACCGCGACGCCCGGCGGGCACATCGCCACCACCGAGTACGACCGCTTCGGCAACACCGTCCGCGAACTGAGCGCGGGCAACCGGGCCCTGGCGCTCGGCGCGACCGACGCGGAGCGGGAGCAGCTCACCGACCTGGGCATCATCGGCCGTTCGGCGGCCGAGCGCGCCCATCTGCTGTCCACCACCTCCGTCTACAACGAGAACGGCACCCGGGAGCTGGAGGAGTTCGGCCCGCTGCGCCGGGTCGACCTGACCGAGAGCCTCAAGGAGGGCAGCACGGTCCTGGTCCCGGCCGGCACCTCGGTCCCGGCCCGCGCCTGGACCGTCAAGGAGTACGACGAGGGCCGTCCGACCGACGGCTCGGCAACGGTCAAGGACCAGGTCACGCTGACCGTCACCGGTGCCCGGGTCCGCGACTACTACTCGGTGATGGGCGAGAAGCGGGTCGAGACCACGCAGTACGACTGGGCCAAGGGCCTGCCGACGCTCACCACCAAGGACGCCGGCGGTCTCGCCCTGACCACCACCACGGGGTACGACGCGCAGGGCCGGATCACCTCCCATGTGCTCCCGGGCGGCACCGGAAGCGACGCCGCGACCCGGATCACCGAGTACTGGTCCGCGACGGGCACCGGCTGGTGCAAGGGGCGGCCCGAGTGGGCGGACAGCGTCTGCTGGACCGGGCCCGGCGGTGACATCACCGGCGGCGGTTCCCAGCCGGCGAAGCTCGTGAACACGACCACGGAGTACGACCGCTGGGGCGGCCCGGCCACCGTCACCGACGAGGTCGGCGGCGTGTACCGGACCACCACGACGACGTACGACGGCGCGGGCCGGGCCGTCACCTCGAAGACCGCGGGCGGCATCGGCCAGGCGGTCCCGGAGTCGACCACCGAGTACGACCCGGCCACCGGCCAGGTCACCAAGATCGTCTCGCCGACCGGCGGCACCATCACCAAGGCGTACGACAAGCTCGGCCGCCAGATCGCGTACACCGACGCCGACGGGGGCGTGACCAAGACCGAGTACGACCTGCTCGACCGCCCGGTCAAGGTCACCGACAGCGCCCCGTCCACGGTCACGTTCACCTACGACCACACCGCCGAGCCGCGCGGTCTGGCCACCCGGACCACGGACTCCGTGGCCGGCGCCTTCCAGACCTCCTACGACGCGGACGGCTCCGTCAGCACCGAGAAGTTGCCCGGCGGCTACACGCTGGACGTCACGGAGGACAGCACCGGGTCCACCGTCTCGCGGATCTACACCCGGGACTCCGACGGCGCCGCCGTCTACAGCGACCGGGTGAGCGAGTCCGTGCACGGGCAGGTCACGAGCCACCAGGGCTGGTCCAGCCAGACCTACGGCTACGACCGCGCGGGCCGGCTGACCGGTGTCGACGACACCGTGGGCGAGGTCTGCACCCGTCGCGCGTACACCTTCGACAAGCGCACCAACCGCACATCCCTGACCACCGCCACGGCGGCCCCCGGCGCCGCGTGCGCCTCGACGGGAGGCACCACCACCACCCATACCTACGACAGCGCCGACCGCCTCGTCGACTCCGGCTACACCTACGACGCCTTCGGCCGCACCACGGCCCTGCCGGGCAGCACGGTCGGCTACTACGCCAACGACCTGGTCCACCAGCAGACGGCGGGCGACCGGCGCCAGACCTGGACCCTGGACGCGAACCACCGCTTCCGGGCCTTCAGGACCGAGACGGGCTCCGGTTCCACCTGGACCCCGACCTCGTCGAAGCTCAACCACTACGACGGCGACGGCGACAACCCCCGCTGGATCGTCGAGGACACCGCCACCGGGGCACTGACCCGCAACGTCGAGTCGGCCTCCGGCGACCTGGCGGCGACCACGTCCAAGACCGGTGACACGGTCCTGCACCTGACCACCGTCCACGGCGACATCGCCCTCCAACTCCCGCTCACCGGGGGCCAGGCGCCCGTCGCCCTGGACTCTGACGAGTACGGCAACCCCCGCCAGGGCCAGGAGCCCACCCGCTACAACTGGCTGGGCGCCAAGCAGCGCTCCACCGAGACCCTCACGGGCCTCACCCTCATGGGCGTCCGGCTCTACAACCCGGTCACCGGGCGTTTCCTGTCGGTCGACCCGGTGTACGGGGGCGGCGACAACCGCTACGGCTATCCCGGGGACCCGGTCAACCAGTTCGACCTGGACGGGAAGAGCTGGTGGAGCAGGACCAAGAGGTTCGTCAAGCGGAACCGGGTGATCATCGCCTCGTTCAGCGCCGGTGTCGCGTGCGGCATCGTGACCGCGGGTGTCGCGGCGGGGGCCTGCGCGGTCATCGCCGGTGGCCTGGCCGGTGCCGGGGCCAAGTGGTACGGGAACCGGAAGGCCTCTCGTCGTGACATCGCGGTGGCCGGCGTCAAGGGAATGATGGGGTACGGGGGCGGTGGCATGGCCATCGGCTCCATCGCGCGCCCCTGGCTGAGAAAGGGCGTATCCCGGTGGGCCACCAAGCGCTATCCCTCGACCGGCAGGCATGCCAAGCCCACGCCGAGGTCCCACAAGAAGCCCTGGTGGCGTCGTTGACGGAGATCCGGAGCGGTAAGGAGGAAGGACTGTCATGAAGGAAGCCGACCCGAGGAAGAACTCCCTCGCGTTGTTCGTCCTCGGCTGCCTGGCGCTCGTGTCCGGCGTGGTGGTGTCGCTGACCGTCGGCCGGGCCGACGGCGCGTCAATCCTCGGCTGCTCCGGACTGATCATGGGCGCCGCCTGGATTGTCGAGCGGCGATCCGAATGACCTCGCGTTAGCGAGGTGCTCGTTCACGAGGCGGTTGCCTTCGCGTCCACGTCGGTGTGGCCGCGAGGGCGACCGCCCTCGGGGTGCGCCGACCCCGGCTCGCTGAGCCGATCAGGTGTCAACTCGGCGTGACGCGTGACGCGTTGAAAGCGCTCTCCCGTACGATGCCGCCGTTGATCCTTTGAATCGATGTCATGTTCGACCAACAGGGGTGGGCACCAGACGTGAGACCGGTACGGGTACGCGGAGCGGCGACGGCCGTGGCGCTCGGGGCCGTGGTGGCCCTGAGCGTGCAGGGGGTGGCGGCCGGCGGGCCGCTGACGGAGACGGGGCGGGCCGCGGGCCCGTACGAGGCCGCCGCGGTCGCGGTGAACGGGCAGGACGGGCAGGACGGCCAGGACGGGCCGGTCCGGAGCCGGGTGCACCGGCTGGCGCTGGCCGGGACCGGCGAGGGCCGGGCCGCGCTCGCGAAGCGCGGGACCGAGGAGTTCGGCCTCCTCGGCGTCTCGTGGAACGACGACCGCACGGCGCCGGACGGCCTGATCCAGGCCCGTACCCGCAGCGCGGAGACCGGCGCGTGGTCCGACTGGATCGAGCTGGAGCCGTACAAGCCGGGCCTCGACGGCGACCGGCCCGGCGCGCGCGGTGCCACCGAGCCCGTATGGGTCGGGGCCTCCGACGGCGCCGAGGTGCGGGTGAACGATCCCTCCGGCGAGCTGCCCGCCGGGCTCCGGCTGGACCTGGTCGACCCGGGCACGGCCGAGGCCCCCGCCACCGCGCGCACCGCCGCCCGCACGGGCGCCGCGTCCGACGCCGTCGACCCCGGCCCGCCCTCCACCGTCCCCCAGCCGCCCGTGGTGAACCGCGCCGGCTGGGGCGCCGACGAGAGCCTGAACACCGAGGGCCCGATCTACCTGCCGGAGAACAACCCGGTGAAGGCCGTCTTCGTGCACCACACGACCGACGGCGCCTACGACTGCGCCCAGTCCGCGGCCGTCGTCCGGGCCATGCACGTCTACCACGTGAAGACCAACGGCTGGCGCGACCTCGGCTACAACTTCCTCGTCGACAAGTGCGGCACGGTCTTCGAGGGCCGGCAGGGCGGCATCGACCAGCCGGTGATGGGCGCCCACACCTACGGCTTCAACGCCGAGTCCAGCAGCGTCGCGATCATCGGCGACTACACCTCCGCCGAGGCGCCGGACGCGGCGCTGACCGCGGCCGCCCGGATCGCCGCGTACAAGCTGGGCCAGTACGGCGGCGACCCGGCCGGGACCGTGTCGCTGGTCGCGGGCGCGACCCAGAAGAACTACGCGGGGCGGCAGTTCACCGCCGGGCAGTCGTACACCTTCGACCGGATCTCCGGCCACCGGGACGGCTTCAACACCGAATGCCCGGGCATGAAGCTGTACCCGCAGCTGCCCGCGCTGCGCACCCTGGCCGCCGGCCCCGTGCAGAACCTCGCGCTCACCTCGGTCGGCGGCGCCGCCGTCCCGGCCGAGGGCGGGTACGAGAGCCCCGGCCCGGTGACCCTCAACTGGTCAACCAGCACGCCGAGTTCCCTGATCAACCGGTTCGAGGTGCTGGTGGACGGCGCGCCCGTCGCCACCGCGGCCCCCGGCGCCCGCAGCACCACGGCCACGGTTCCGGCCGGCACCCACCAGGTCGCCGTGCGGGCCGTGCACCAGTCGGGACGCGCGGCCGCGACCGCCCCCGTCACGGTCGCCGTCCCGCACCCCAAGACCTTCGTCCCCGTCACGCCCGAGCGGCTGATGGACACCCGGTCCGGCCTCGGCGTGCCCAAGGCGAAGATCGGGCCCGGGGGCGTGGTCACCCTCCAGGTCACCGGCACCGGCGGGGTCCCGGCCACCGGCGTGGGCGCCGTGGTGCTGAACGTGACGGCGACGCGGGTCACCGGCGGCAGCAGCTACGTCTCGGTCTACCCCAACGGCACCACCCGCACCGCCGCGTCCAACCTCAACGTGGCGGAGGGCCGGAGCGTCGCCAACCTCGTCGTCGTGCCCGTGGTCAACGGGAAGGTCGACTTCTACAACAACGCCCACAGCATCGACCTTCTCGCCGACATCACGGGCTACTACACGACCGGCGCCACCGGCTCCCGGCACGTCAACCACGGTCCGCTGCGGGTGATGGACAGCCGCAGCGGGCTCGGAGTGCCCAAGGCGAAGGTCGGCCCCGCGCAGGTCGTCACCCTCCAGGTCACCGGGGTGAACGGCGTCCCGGCCGAGGGCGTCACCGCCGTGGTGCTCAATGTGACGGCGACGGGCGCGACGAGCGCCGGCTATGTCTCGGCCTACCCGAACGGCACGCCCCGCACGGCCGCGTCCACCCTCAACACCATCGCCGGGCGCACCGTGCCCAACCTGGTGATCGTGCCGGTGGTCAACGGGAAGGTCGACTTCTACAACAACGCGGGCAGCGTCGACCTCCTCGCGGACATCACCGGCTACTACACCGCCGCGGGCGAGGGCGCCCGGCACTACAACGCCGGGCCGAAGCGCCTGATGGACACCCGGACCGGGCTCGGCGTCCCGAAGGCCAAGGTCGGCGCGCGCGGGGTGGTCACCCTCCAGGTCGCGGGCGTCGAGGGGGTGCCGGCGAACGCGGGCGCGGTGGTGCTGAACGTGACGGCCACGCGCGTCACGGGCACCAGCTACATCTCGGTCTACCCGGACGGGACGACGCGCACCTCCGCGTCGAACCTGAACGTGGTGGAAGGGGTCACGGTGCCGAACCTGGTGATCGTGCCCGTCGTCAACGGCCGGGTCAGCTTCTACAACAACGCGGCGAGCGTCGACCTGATCGCGGACATCACGGGCTACTTCGCGCCGTGACCGCGGCGGTGGCCGACGTGGTGTGAGGCGGCGGCGGGGCCCGTCCCGCTCAGCGCAGGACCGGGACCCCGCCGCCGTCCGCGTACGCCAGCGTCACACCGGGCAGCCCCCGCAGCCGCTCCCGGCCCACCCGGGCGACGACCTCCGGACCCGGCGGGGAGTGGCCGAGGCCGATCGCCCAGCGGGTCTCCGGGCCGGACGCGAAGGGGCGCGGCCAGGCGTGGGCGGCCGGGGCCGCCTCCGCCAGATCCGTGAGCACGGCCCGCATCCGGCCGCGCACCCGCCCCTCGTCCGCGCCGGGCCCGGCGGTCAGCACGGCCCAGGCCGCGTGCCGCCGGTGCAGCGGGGGAGGGGTGAGCAGGGCCCCGGCCGGCCGCCCGGCCTCCAGCAGTTCCCAGCCGCGGAACAGCTCCACCGTGAGCAGGTCCCGCATCCCGGCCGTGACCTGGTCCGAACAGGGACGCACCGGAGCGGACGGGGTCAGGACGGTGACGGGGAGGCCGGTGGGGGCGGGCGCGCCGCCCAGGGACACGGGCTCGCGCCAGTCCCAGGCGGCCCAGGTCGCGAAGAAGCGCCGCAGCAACTCCTCCGTGGTCAGCCCGCCGGTTCCGGCCGAGGTCCCGGTTCCGGACCCGGTGGCGGCCCGGGTTCCGGCCCCGGTGGCGGCCCGGGTTCCGGGCCCGGCTCCGGCCTCGGCCCGGGTTCCGTCCCCGGCTCCGGTGGCGAACCCGGCCAGGGGTTCGGGGCCTTCCCCGGCCCCCGCGCCGGCCCCGGTCTCGCGGACGGTGCGGGCCGCCAGGACGCACCAGGCCAGGCCCGGGAGCCCGCCGAACGGTGCCGAGTCCAGACCACGGGCCCGCGCCCACGCCTTGACCCCGGCCGCGAGGCGGGCGAACTCCCCGACGCGGCCGGACACGGAGGCGAGGAGCGCGTCCGCGTCGGTGACCGCGCTCAGCGCGACGGCCGCCGCCTCGCCCGGTTCCGCCCGCCGGGCCACCGCCTCGCCGGGGTCCACGGCGCCCGTGGCGACGACCGCCAGGTCGACGCGCAGCCCCTCCACCGTGAACCGCAGCCCGGGCACCCGTGCCCCGACGACCTCCCGCACGGTCCTCGCGTCGGGGAGCCCGTCCGCGATCCGCCGCAGCAGAACGGCCGGTCCGGGGGCGCCCGGTACCGCCGCGACCAGGTCCAGATCGGCGCCGGGCAGCGCGCAGCCCAGCCGCCGGGAGCCGACGAGGTGCACGGCGCCGTCCCGGAGCACCTCCGCGACGCGCGCGGCGACGCGCTCGGCCCGCCGGGTCTCGCCGTCCGGCGCCGGTCCGGGGAGGGGGACCTCGTTCCCCTCTTCGCTCTCGTCGGGGTCCTCCGGGCCGGGGCGGGCCAGGTCCGCCACCACGCCGTAGTGGTCGGAGATGTACAGCCCGTCCGGCGAGGGGGAGTCCCCGGCCAGCCGCGCGCTCCGCACCGCCAGGGCCGCCGACCGCAGCAGCACCCGGTCCAGCCGCCCGGCCCGGCCGGTCAGCGAGGAGACGGCCGCCAGCGGGTTGACGCGCGGGTCGAAGGTCGGGGTCGCGTCCGAGGGGCCGTGCGCCTCGGTCCACGCGTCACGCATCGCGAGGGCCGTCTGCGGGGTGTCCGTGCCGTCGTTGACGTCGCCGGCCAGCACGACGTCCCCCTCCATGGCGGCCAACGCCTGCGCGACCAGGCCCAGTTCGCGGACGCGGCGGCCCGCCCCGTCGTCCGAGTGGTCGCTGCTCAGATGCGTCGCCGCGACGACGAGGGGCACCGGGCCCCCGGGCCCGGCGGCGGCCGTCTCCACGACGAAGGCGGTGACGGCCTTGTGCGGGCCGAGCACCAGGTGCCCCGCCTCCCGCACCGGCAGCCGGCTGAGCAGCAGCAGCCCGCACTCCTCGACGTCCCGGCCGCGCGGTCCGTCGCTCACCGTCCAGCCGTCGCGGACCCACGGCTCGCGCAGCAGCATCGCCAGCAGCTCCGGTTCGGCCTCCTGGAGGGCGATCACATCCGCCTCCGCCGCCCGCAGCGCGGCGAGCAGCAGCGGCCGGCGGCGGGCGGTGTCGATGCGGTCGGCGTCGTAGCGGTCCCACAGGGTGTTCCAGGTCAGCACCCGGACCCGGTCGCCCGCCGCCGAGCCCACCCGGACCCGGTCGCCCGCCGCCGGGCCCACCCGGACCCGGTCGCCCGCCGCGCTTCCGCCGCGTGCGTCCGGGGCCGGGGCCCAGGCCGTGCCGTCCCACGCGTACGGCACCCGGGCCGCGAAGTGCGGGGCCCGCAGCCGGCGCGCCTCGCGGACCCGGCCCGCCTCCGTCTCGTCGATCCGGTCGGTGCCGGTGCCCCGGTCCCACAGGACCTCGCCGTCCGCCTCGAAGAAGAGCACCCGGTGCCAGGGGATGTCCCCGCCGGGCACGAAGGAGGGGAACGGGACGCGTTTGGGCGCGGCCGCCCGCTGGTGGACGCCGATGACGAAGCGGCCCGGGTCGAAGCGGGCGTCCCACCGCACCCGGTGGTAGATCTCCTCGCTGGTGCGCATCCTCAGACCTCCTCCTCGACCGTGCCGCTCGCGCCGATGTACCAGGTCCGGTGGGCCTCGCCGGGGTACGGCGGACCGAACCGGCGGAGCTGGTCCGACAGCACCCGCGGCGGCACCGGGTGCTCCCGGACGGCGTTGCGGCGGTGCAGCTCCTCCTCGCCGACGAGGAGGACGGCATGGGTGACCAGGGCGCCCCGGCGGTCGGCGGACCGGCGCACCAGAGAGCGCTGCCGCCGGTTGAGGGAGGTCGCGTCCCAGACCACCGTGCCTCCGGCGGCCAGGGCCTCGTCCAGCCGGCCGAGGGCCTCGCGGAGCACGTCCGCGTTGGCCTGCTGGTCGGCGCGGGAGCCGCGGGCCTGCCGCAGCTCGTCGAGGGAGACATACGCGTCGACGCCCGGCAGCCCGCGCGCGAAGGTGCTCTTGCCGCTGCCGGCCGGGCCCACCGTCTGGACCAGCCGGGGGAAGTCGCCGTCCCGCCACCGCCAGGTCGCGGCGACGGCCTCCTCGGCGGTGCGGATCCGGCCGTCCGCGTGGGCGGCCAGGGCCTCGGCGCGGCAGCGGGCGGCGGCCTCGGGGGACAGGTCCGCGAAGACCTCGTCCAGGCCGGTGAGCGGGTGGGCCTCGGCCGCGTGCAGCGCGGACCACTCCACCTGCTCCCGTGCCTCCCCGGTCACGGCGGTCGCGAGGGCCACGGCGTGCAGCGCGTCGGTGCCGACCGCCCGGCCCATGCGCAGCAGACCGGCGCGCCGGTCCTCGTCGGGGTGGGGGCGGTGCAGGGCGGGGTGCAGTCCGACGAGGTCGGCGATCCGGCGGGCCCGGGGGAGACCCAGCACCGGGGCGAGGCGGGGTCCGAGGGCGGCCCGGCGGGCGCGGTGGAAGAGGGCGGCGAGGACGGCCTCCAGCCGCTCGTCGCCGAGGAGCCCGCCCGCGTCCAGCCGGCCGACGGCGGCGGGGCCGGGTCCGGTCGCCGGGCCGGTGGCGGATCCGGGTGCCGGGTCGGTTACCGGGTCGGCCCCGGTGGGCTCGTCGCCGCCGAAGAGCCCGGTCAGCGCCTCCGTGTCCGCCGGGGCGCCCGAACGCACCGCCCACAGGGGCGCGTTCGGGCCGAGGCCGTTGGGGACGACGGCGCTGTGCATCCAGTGCGTGTCCGTACGGACGTGCCCCGGCCGCACCCACTTGGCGACCCGCAGGCCGAACTCCTCCGCCGCGAAGCCGTCCGCCGTCCGTACCACGTACCCCTCCTGGCGCTCCGGGTCGAGGGCCAGGGCGCGCAGGGCCCGCTCGTCGAAGGTCCCCCGCCACAGCACCCGCGGCACGGGGACGCCCGCGCCGCGCAGGAACGCGGTCGTCCGGTCCCAGTCGAGGCAGCGACCGTGCGCGTCCCACACGGAGAAGCCGTAGAAGTAGGAGTCGAGACTGTCGTACGCGAGGGAGTGGCGGGCGTACATGTTCTCCCCGCACACACGCCAGCCCGCGGGAATGGTGTGCCCGATACGGCCCTGGAGGGCCTTCACCCAGGCCCGCGAGGGGTGGTGCGCCGAGTCCAGCGAGCGCGCGTGCAGCCCGTCGGCGTAGAGGGTGGTGTTCTCGCCGTCCAGCTTCTCGGTGACCACCACCTCCCGGCCGCGCAGCCCGGCGAGATCGGTGGTCCGCAGATCGTCCGGGGTGGCCCCGGGCGACCAGGGCAGATGCCGGGTCCGTGGATAGTGCGTACGCATGGTGACCGCTCCCCCGTGATTGGCGCCTGCCACCGTCACCCTAGGTGCGCGGCGAGCGGCGCTTCGAGGGATTTACGGGTGTGCGCCACCGGGGTGAGGCGGGGTCGGCGGTCACGGCCGGGCGCCGGGGCCGCCCCTATCGTCCCGGTATGAAACCCAGGCCCGGACCGGTGCTGACCTCCGTGATGGTGTTGCTCACCCTGACCACCGGGATGATCGAGGCGGTCTCGTTCCTCACCCTCGGCCCCGTCTTCGCGGCCGTCCAGACGGGCAGCCTGCTGCTCCTGGGGTTCGCGATCGCGGGTGCGCCGGGCATCTCGGCGGTGGTCTCGGGGGTCTCCCTCGCCGGGTTCGCCTTCGGCGCGATCGTCGGCTCGCACTTCCAGTCGGCGATCGACGCGCGCGAGCGGCGCTGGTTCGACACGGCCCTGGTGGTGGAGGGGGTCCTGCTGTGGGTGGCGGCCGTGGTGATCTGGCGGGCCGGCATCGAGGGTCCGGGCGGACCTGTGGACGGCCGGCACCTTGCGGCGATCGCGATGGTGGCGTGCGCGATGGGGGTGCGCAATGTGACCTCACTGCGGGTCCAGGTCCCCGACGTCCCGACGACGGTGGCGACCCGGGCCCTCACCGGTCTGCTGATCGCACTGCCCCCGCTGGCGGCGGACAGCAGGGTGGGCGGCGGCCTGAGCAGGGAGGCCCGCCGGATCGCCTCCATCGCCGCCATGTTCGCCGGCGCCCTCCTCGCCGCCTGGCTCCTGGAACGCGCCGTCCCCCCGGCCGCCGTCCTCGCCGTCCCGGCGACCCTGATCCTGGCCCTCGGCCTGGCCCTCCTCGCCTTCCCCCGCGAACGCACCTCCGTCCCGGGCTGACGGCCTCAGCCCGCCGGGACCCGCGCCCACCCCCCGCGCGCCGGGGTTTGACACGCAACCCCCGCGGGGTAATCTCTACGGCTCGATTGGCCAGGCGGCCGAGCCGTATGGCAGACTATCGGGGTTGCTCGGTTGAGTGCCGATGCTGCGCGCCTCCCGCCGGGGGGACCGGAAGCGAGTCCCACAGTACTCGTCGCCCCATGCTGTGCACCGTGAGGTGCAGGGGCGGACGTACGGGAATCTTCCGGGAAGTGTCAGCGGGGTACCGGCCAGGCGCCCGGTGGGAGCTCTTCCCCTGGTTCCGCGGTCCTCGGGCCCGCACCCCCTTGGTTGGGAAATCCTTCGGGAGATCTTCGTAGAGGGGCTGCGACACGCCCGACCGCGTGGGTCGGAGAAGAGAGCACGACCCTCCGGGTTCCAGAGCGTTGACGAGAGACAGGACTACGAAGTAGCCATGGCGGGACAGAAGATCCGCATCCGGCTCAAGGCCTACGACCACGAGGTCATCGACTCCTCGGCGAAGAAGATCGTCGAGACGGTGACCCGCACTGGTGCGTCGGTCGCGGGCCCGGTGCCGCTGCCCACTGAGAAGAACGTGTACTGCGTCATCAAGTCGCCGCACAAGTACAAGGACTCGCGCGAGCACTTCGAGATGCGCACGCACAAGCGCCTGATCGACATCCTCGACCCGACGCCCAAGACCGTTGACTCGCTGATGCGCCTGGACCTTCCGGCCGGCGTCGACATCGAGATCAAGCTCTGAGAGGCGCGGAAGAGATGGCAAAGCAGATCAAGGGCGTCCTGGGCGAGAAGCTCGGCATGACCCAGGTCTGGGACGAGAACAACCGTGTCGTCCCGGTGACCGTCGTCAAGGCCGGGCCCTGTGTCGTTACCCAGGTCCGTACGAACGACAACGACGGCTACGAGTCGGTCCAGATCGCCTTCGGCGAGATCGACCCGCGCAAGGTGAACAAGCCCCTCAAGGGCCACTTCGCCAAGGCCGACGTGACCCCGCGCCGCCACCTGGTGGAGCTCCGTACCTCCGACGCCAGCGAGTACACGCTCGGCCAGGAGATCACCGCCGAGGTGTTCGAGTCCGGCGTCAAGGTCGACGTCACGGGCAAGAGCAAGGGCAAGGGCTTCGCCGGTGTCATGAAGCGTCACAACTTCAAGGGCCTCGGCGCCGGTCACGGCACCCAGCGCAAGCACCGCTCCCCCGGTTCCATCGGTGGCTGCGCCACCCCGGGCCGTGTGTTCAAGGGCCTCCGCATGGCGGGCCGCATGGGCAACGAGCGGGTCACCACCCAGAACCTGACCGTTCACGCCGTTGACGCGGAGAAGGGCCTGCTGCTCATCAAGGGCGCGGTTCCTGGTCCGAACGGCGGCCTCGTCCTGGTCCGTACCGCGGCCAAGGGGGCCTGAGGTAACCGATGAGCACCATTGACATCCTTTCGCCGGCAGGCGACAAGGCCGGGACCGTCGAGCTCCCCGCGGAGATCTTCGACGCCAAGGTCAGCGTTCCGCTGATCCACCAGGTCGTCGTCGCGCAGCTGGCCGCTGCCCGCCAGGGCACGCACAAGACCAAGACCCGCGGCGAGGTCCGTGGTGGCGGCAAGAAGCCGTACCGCCAGAAGGGCACCGGCCGCGCCCGTCAGGGTTCGACCCGCGCTCCGCAGTTCGCCGGCGGTGGCGTCGTCCACGGCCCCGTGCCGCGTGACTACTCGCAGCGGACCCCGAAGAAGATGAAGGCCGCCGCCCTGCGCGGTGCCCTCACCGACCGGGCCCGCCACTCGCGGATCCACGTCGTCTCCGGCGTGGTCGAGGGCACGGCCTCCACGAAGGCCGCCAAGTCCCTGCTGGGCAAGATCTCGGAGCGCAAGAACCTGCTCCTGGTCGCCGAGCGCTCGGACGAGGCCGCGTGGCTGTCCGCCCGCAACCTGCCCCAGGTCCACATCCTGGAGCCGGGCCAGCTGAACACGTACGACGTGCTCGTCTCCGACGACGTGGTCTTCACCCAGGCCGCCTTCGAGTCCTTCGTGTCCGGCCCCAAGGCCGCCAACGACACCGAAGGGAGCGAGGCCTGATGTCCGAGGCCACGATCACCAGCAAGACCTTCTTCGACCCGCGCGACATCCTCGTGAAGCCGGTCGTGTCGGAGAAGAGCTACGCGCTGCTGGACGAGAACAAGTACACGTTCGTCGTCGACCCGCGTGCCAACAAGACCCAGATCCGGCAGGCCGTCGAGGCGGTCTTCCAGGTCAAGGTCACCGGGGTCAACACGATCAACCGCCAGGGCAAGCGCAAGCGCACCCGCACCGGTTTCGGCAAGCGTGCCAACACCAAGCGCGCCATCGTGACCCTTGCCGAGGGCGACCGTATCGACATCTTCGGCGGTCCGACCGCCTGACGGGCGGTCTGGATCGTCCGAATATCGGACGAGGACTGAGAAATGGGTATCCGCAAGTACAAGCCGACGACTCCGGGCCGTCGTGGCTCCAGCGTCGCCGACTTCGTCGAGATCACGCGGTCCACGCCGGAGAAGTCGCTGGTCCGCCCCCTGCACAGCAAGGGCGGCCGTAACAACACCGGTCGTGTGACCGTCCGTCACCAGGGCGGTGGCCACAAGCGCGCCTACCGCGTGATCGACTTCCGTCGTCACGACAAGGACGGCGTGCCGGCCAAGGTCGCTCACATCGAGTACGACCCCAACCGCACCGCGCGCATCGCGCTGCTCCACTACGTGGACGGCGAGAAGCGCTACATCATCGCGCCGCGTGGCCTGAACCAGGGCGACCGCGTCGAGAACGGCCCCGGGGCCGACATCAAGCCCGGCAACAACCTGGCGCTGCGCAACATCCCGGTCGGTACGACCATCCACGCCATCGAGCTGCGGCCCGGCGGCGGCGCGAAGTTCGCCCGCTCCGCGGGTGCCTCCGTGCAGCTGCTGGCGAAGGAGGGCCAGATGGCCCACCTGCGCATGCCGTCCGGTGAGATCCGTCTGGTCGACGTCCGCTGCCGCGCCACCATCGGCGAGGTCGGCAACGCCGAGCAGTCGAACATCAACTGGGGCAAGGCCGGCCGCAAGCGCTGGCTGGGCGTCCGCCCGACCGTTCGCGGTGTGGCGATGAACCCGGTTGACCACCCGCACGGTGGTGGTGAGGGCAAGACCTCCGGTGGTCGCCACCCGGTCTCCCCGTGGGGTCAGAAGGAGGGTCGTACTCGTTCTCCCAAGAAGGCGAGCAACAAGTACATCGTCCGCCGCCGCAAGACGAACAAGAAGCGCTAGGAGCGGGTTCAGATGCCGCGCAGTCTCAAGAAGGGGCCCTTCGTCGACGACCACCTGATCAAGAAGGTGGACGCCCAGAACGAAGCCGGCACCAAGAACGTCATCAAGACCTGGTCCCGTCGCTCGATGATCGTCCCGGCCATGCTGGGCCACACGATCGCGGTGCACAACGGCAAGACCCATGTCCCGGTGTTCGTCACCGAGTCCATGGTCGGCCACAAGCTCGGCGAGTTCTCGCCGACTCGCACCTTCCGCGGCCACGTCAAGGACGACCGGAAGTCGAAGCGCCGCTAACGCGGGGTGGAACGACTCATGACTTACATCGAAGGGACAACCATGGAAGCCAGGGCCCAGGCGCGGTACATCCGCGTCACGCCCATGAAGGCCCGCCGCGTGGTGGACCTCATCCGTGGCATGGACGCCACGGAGGCTCAGGCGGTCCTGCGTTTCGCCCCGCAGGCCGCGAGCGTGCCGGTGAAGAAGGTGCTGGACAGCGCCATCGCCAACGCCGCGCACAACTACGACCACACGGACGCCTCCTCGCTGGTGATCAGCGAGGCGTACGTGGACGAGGGCCCGACCCTGAAGCGGTTCCGTCCGCGTGCCCAGGGCCGTGCCTACCGGATCCGTAAGCGGACCAGCCACATCACCGTGGTCGTCAGCAGCAAGGAAGGAACCCGGTAATGGGCCAGAAGGTAAACCCGCACGGGTTCCGGCTCGGTATCACCACGGACTTCAAGTCCCGCTGGTACGCCGACAAGCTGTACAAGGACTACGTCAAGGAAGACGTCGCCATCCGCCGGATGATGACGTCCGGCATGGAGCGCGCCGGCATCTCCAAGGTCGAGATCGAGCGCACCCGTGACCGTGTGCGGGTGGACATCCACACCGCGCGTCCGGGCATCGTCATCGGCCGCCGTGGCGCCGAGGCCGACCGCATCCGCGGCGACCTCGAGAAGCTCACCGGCAAGCAGGTGCAGCTCAACATCCTCGAGGTCAAGAACCCCGAGGTCGACGCTCAGCTCGTGGCCCAGGCCGTGGCCGAGCAGCTGTCCTCCCGCGTCTCCTTCCGCCGTGCCATGCGCAAGAGCATGCAGTCGGCGATGAAGGCCGGCGCCAAGGGCATCAAGATCCAGTGCGGTGGCCGTCTCGGCGGCGCCGAGATGTCCCGCTCGGAGTTCTACCGCGAGGGCCGTGTGCCGCTGCACACGCTCCGCGCGAACGTCGAGTACGGCTTCTTCGAGGCCAAGACGACCTTCGGCCGCATCGGCGTGAAGGTCTGGATCTACAAGGGCGACGTCAAGAACATCGCCGAGGTCCGCGCCGAGAACGCTGCTGCCCGCGCCGGCAACCGCCCGGCCCGTGGCGGCGCCGACCGTCCGGCCGGTCGCGGCCGCGGTGGCGAGCGTGGCGGTCGCGGTCGCAAGCCGCAGCAGGCTCAGGCTGCCGAGGCCCCCAAGGCCGAGGCTCCCGCCGCCGCTCCGGCTGCTGAGAGCACCGGAACGGAGGCCTGACCGACATGCTGATCCCCCGTAGGGTCAAGCACCGCAAGCAGCACCACCCCAAGCGCCGCGGTATGGCCAAGGGTGGTACCACGGTCGCGTTCGGCGAGTACGGCATCCAGGCCATGACGCCGGCGTACGTGACCAACCGCCAGATCGAGGCGGCTCGTATCGCGATGACCCGCCACATCAAGCGTGGCGGCAAGGTCTGGATCAACATCTACCCGGACCGTCCGCTGACGAAGAAGCCCGCCGAGACCCGCATGGGTTCCGGTAAGGGTTCGCCCGAGTGGTGGGTGGCGAACGTGCACCCGGGCCGGGTCATGTTCGAGCTGTCCTACCCGAACGAGAAGATTGCGCGTGAGGCTCTGACTCGTGCGGCGCACAAGCTGCCGATGAAGTGCCGGATCGTCAAGCGCGAGGCAGGTGAAGCGTGATGTCGGCCGGTACCAAGGCGTCCGAGCTGCGCGAGCTGGGCAACGAGGAGCTTGTTGCCAAGCTCCGCGAGGCCAAGGAAGAGCTGTTCAACCTCCGCTTCCAGGCGGCGACGGGCCAGCTCGAGAACCACGGCCGGCTGAAGGCCGTCCGCAAGGACATCGCCCGGATCTACACCCTGATGCGTGAGCGTGAGCTGGGCATCGAGACGGTGGAGAGCGCCTGATGAGCGAGAACAACGTGACCGAGAACAAGACCGCGCGCAACGCCCGCAAGACCCGTGAGGGTCTGGTCGTCAGCGACAAGATGGACAAGACCGTCGTCGTCGCCGTCGAGGACCGCGTCAAGCACGCGCTGTACGGCAAGGTCATCCGCCGTACCAACAAGCTCAAGGCCCACGACGAGCAGAACGCTGCCGGCATCGGCGACCGCGTCCTCCTGATGGAGACGCGGAAGCTGTCCGCCACCAAGCACTGGCGCGTCGTCGAGATCCTCGAGAAGGCCAAGTAATCGCTCGAAGGGGTAACCCTTCGAGTTCGTTCCGCCAGGCTCGGCGGGGGTTCGCTCCACGAGGAGCGGCCCCCGCCGGGAACCGGCAGACAATCAGGAGATAGACGTGATCCAGCAGGAGTCGCGGCTGCGCGTCGCCGACAACACTGGTGCCAAGGAGATCCTTTGCATCCGTGTTCTCGGTGGTTCCGGCCGCCGCTACGCGGGCATCGGTGACGTCATCGTCGCCACCGTCAAGGACGCGATCCCCGGTGGCAACGTGAAGAAGGGTGACGTCGTCAAGGCGGTCATCGTTCGCACCGTCAAGGAGCGCCGCCGCCAGGACGGCTCGTACATCCGCTTCGACGAGAACGCCGCCGTCATTCTGAAGAACGACGGCGACCCTCGCGGCACCCGTATCTTCGGCCCGGTCGGCCGTGAGCTGCGCGAGAAGAAGTTCATGAAGATCATCTCGCTCGCGCCGGAGGTGCTGTAAGCATGAAGATCAAGAAGGGCGACCTGGTCCAGGTCATCACCGGTAAGGACAAGGGCAAGCAGGGCAAGGTCATCGCGGCCTTCCCCCGTGAGGACCGTGTCCTGGTCGAGGGTGTCAACCGGGTCAAGAAGCACACCAAGGCCGGTCAGACCGCTCGCGGTTCGCAGACCGGCGGGATCGTGACGACCGAGGCCCCCGTCCACGTGAGCAACGTTCAGCTCGTCGTGGAGAAGGACGGCAAGAAGGTCGTGACCCGCGTCGGTTACCGCTTCGACGACGAGGGCAACAAGATCCGCGTTGCCAAGCGGACGGGTGAGGACATCTGATGGCGACCACCACCACTCCGCGTCTGAAGACGAAGTACCGCGAGGAGATCGCGGGCAAGCTGCGTGAGGAGTTCTCCTACGAGAACGTCATGCAGGTTCCCGGCCTCGTCAAGATCGTGGTCAACATGGGTGTGGGCGACGCCGCCCGCGACTCCAAGCTGATCGACGGCGCGATTCGCGACCTCACCACGATCACCGGTCAGAAGCCGGCCGTCACCAAGGCCCGCAAGTCCATCGCGCAGTTCAAGCTGCGTGAGGGTCAGCCGATCGGTGCCCACGTCACGCTCCGTGGCGACCGCATGTGGGAGTTCCTGGACCGCACCCTGTCGCTCGCGCTCCCGCGCATCCGCGACTTCCGCGGTCTGTCCCCCAAGCAGTTCGACGGCCGTGGCAACTACACCTTCGGTCTCACGGAGCAGGTCATGTTCCACGAGATCGACCAGGACAAGATCGACCGCGTCCGGGGTATGGACATCACCGTGGTCACCACGGCGACCAACGACGACGAGGGCCGTGCCCTTCTGCGTCACCTCGGCTTCCCGTTCAAGGAGGCGTGAGCGAGATGGCGAAGAAGGCTCTGATTGCCAAGGCTGCTCGTAAGCCCAAGTTCGGTGTGCGTGCCTACACCCGCTGCCAGCGCTGTGGCCGCCCGCACTCCGTGTACCGCAAGTTCGGCCTGTGCCGCGTGTGCCTCCGTGAGATGGCTCACCGTGGCGAGCTGCCGGGCGTGACCAAGAGCTCCTGGTAATCCCCCAGTTGGGATGACCGGAGTCTCTCGGTAAGCAGTGGGTCGGCGGAAGGCCCTCCCTCACATGCCGTAGGCTTGTGGGGTTGGGCGTCCGCCGCCCGTCACGACTTACTACGCCGTAGGTCCCCGCGCCGCACCCGTCCCGCCCCTGTGTGGGGAGAGGGATGGCGCATACAGGAAACCCCGGCGAGAGAGGCCGAAGGCCAATTCATGACCATGACTGATCCGATCGCAGACATGCTGACGCGTCTGCGTAACGCGAACTCGGCGTACCACGACTCCGTGGCCATGCCGCACAGCAAGATCAAGTCGCACATCGCCGAGATCCTCCAGCAGGAGGGTTTCATCACCGGCTGGAAGGTCGAGGACGCCGAGGTCGGCAAGAACCTCGTCCTGGAGCTGAAGTTCGGCCCGAACCGTGAGCGTTCGATCGCCGGCATCAAGCGCATCTCCAAGCCGGGTCTGCGTGTTTACGCGAAGTCCACCAACCTGCCGAAGGTCCTCGGCGGCCTGGGCGTGGCGATCATCTCCACGTCCCACGGTCTCCTGACCGGCCAGCAGGCGCAGAAGAAGGGCGTGGGTGGGGAAGTCCTCGCCTACGTCTGGTAGTCGGGAACGGAGGAATAGCTCATGTCGCGTATCGGCAAGCTCCCCATCCAGGTTCCCGCCGGTGTGGACGTCACCATCGACGGCCGTACGGTCACCGTGAAGGGCTCCAAGGGCTCCCTCACGCACACCGTTGCCGCGCCGATCGAGATTGTGAAGGGCGAGGACGGCGTTCTCAACGTCACCCGTCCCAACGACGAGCGTCAGAACAAGGCCCTGCACGGCCTGTCCCGCACGCTGGTGGCGAACATGATCACCGGCGTGACCCAGGGATACACCAAGGCGCTCGAGATCAGCGGTGTCGGTTACCGCGTCGCAGCCAAGGGCTCCAACCTGGAGTTCCAGCTCGGTTACAGCCACCCGATCCTGGTGGAGGCCCCCGAGGGGATCTCCTTCAAGGTCGAGTCGCCGACCAAGTTCTCGGTCGAGGGCATCGACAAGCAGAAGGTCGGCGAGGTCGCCGCGAACATCCGCAAGCTGCGGAAGCCCGACCCGTACAAGGCCAAGGGCGTCAAGTACGCGGGCGAGGTCATCCGCCGCAAGGTCGGAAAGGCGGGTAAGTAAGCCATGGCATACGGCACGAAGATCGCTAAGGGCGACGCCTACAAGCGCGCCGCGAAGCAGCGCCGTCACATCCGCATCCGCAAGAACGTGTCGGGTACGGCGGAGCGTCCGCGCCTCGTCGTGACGCGCTCGAACCGGAACATCGTCGCCCAGGTCATCGACGACCTGAAGGGTCACACCCTGGCGTCGGCGTCCACCCTGGACGCTTCGATCCGCGGTGGCGAGGGCGACAAGTCCGCGCAGGCCAAGCAGGTCGGCGCCCTGGTCGCCGAGCGCGCCAAGGCCGCCGGTGTCGAGGCCGTCGTGTTCGACCGTGGTGGCAACAGGTACGCCGGGCGCATTGCCGCTCTGGCTGACGCCGCCCGCGAGGCCGGGCTGAAGTTCTGAGCCCCGGTTCCGGGACTAACGGACGTAACAGAGAGAGGTAATCCAATGGCTGGACCCCAGCGCCGCGGAAGCGGTGCCGGTGGCGGCGAGCGGCGGGACCGGAAGGGTCGCGACGGTGGCGCCGCCGCCGCCGAGAAGACCGCGTACGTTGAGCGCGTTGTCGCGATCAACCGCGTCGCCAAGGTTGTGAAGGGTGGTCGTCGCTTCAGCTTCACCGCGCTGGTCGTGGTGGGCGACGGTGACGGCACCGTGGGTGTCGGTTACGGCAAGGCCAAGGAGGTGCCGGCCGCCATCGCCAAGGGTGTGGAGGAGGCCAAGAAGCACTTCTTCAAGGTCCCCCGTATCCAGGGCACCATCCCGCACCCGATCCAGGGTGAGAAGGCTGCCGGCGTCGTCCTGCTCAAGCCCGCCGCCCCCGGTACCGGTGTTATCGCCGGTGGCCCGGTGCGTGCCGTGCTGGAGTGCGCGGGCGTGCACGACATCCTGTCGAAGTCGCTCGGCTCGGACAACGCGATCAACATCGTTCACGCGACCGTGGCGGCCCTCAAGGGCCTGCAGCGTCCCGAGGAGATCGCGGCCCGCCGCGGTCTGCCCCTTGAGGACGTCGCCCCCGCGGCCCTGCTGCGTGCGCGTGCGGGAGCGGGTGCGTAATGGCCCGTCTCAAGATCACGCAGACCAAGTCGTACATCGGCAGCAAGCAGAACCACCGCGACACCCTGCGTTCGCTCGGGCTCAAGCGCCTGAACGACGTGGTCGTCAAGGAGGACCGCCCCGAGTTCCGCGGCATGGTGCACACCGTCCGCCACCTCGTGACGGTCGAGGAGGTCGACTGACATGGCGGAGCAGAACCCGCTGAAGGTCCACAACCTCCGTCCCGCCCCGGGCGCCAAGACCGCCAAGACCCGTGTGGGTCGTGGTGAGGCGTCGAAGGGTAAGACGGCCGGTCGTGGTACAAAGGGCACCAAGGCCCGTTACCAGGTTCCGGAGCGCTTCGAGGGTGGGCAGATGCCCCTCCACATGCGCCTCCCGAAGCTCAAGGGCTTCAAGAACCCGTTCCGCACCGAGTTCCAGGTCGTGAACCTGGACAAGCTCGCGGCCCTGTACCCGCAGGGTGGCGAGGTCACCGTGGCCGACCTGGTCGCCAAGGGTGCCGTGCGCAAGAACCAGCTCGTCAAGGTCCTGGGCCAGGGCGAGATCTCCGTGGCGCTGCAGGTGACGGTCGACGCCGTCTCCGGCTCCGCCAAGGAGAAGATCACCGCCGCGGGCGGTACCGTCACCGAACTCGTCTGAGACGAGCCGATGGCCTGAAACGCGACCGGGGATGCCTCCCAAAAGGGGCATCCCCGGTTGGTCGTTCCTAGGGGGGCATGGTCGCCGGTAAGGTGGCGTGCACTGTTAACTTCAGTCCGGTGTGCCTCGGGAGGCCCACCGGGCGCGTTTGCCCTGATTCGTATTCGTCGAACCTCAAGACCGTCACCTCTGACGCAGTAGCGCGGGGGTCGCAGGAGGCACCGTGCTCACCGCGTTCGCCCGGGCGTTCAAGACGCCCGACCTGCGCAAGAAGCTGCTCTTTACCCTTGGCATCATCGTGCTGTACCGGCTCGGCGCGCACATCCCCGTGCCCGGTGTCAGCTATCAGAACGTCCAGATCTGTGTGGAACAGGCGTCCAAGAACGGCGGCAGTCTGCTGGGTCTCGTCGATCTGTTCAGCGGCGGCGCTCTCCTCCAGATCACCATCTTCGCGCTCGGCGTGATGCCGTACATCACGGCGAGCATCATCCTCCAGCTCCTGACCGTGGTGATCCCGCGGCTCGAAGCGCTGAAGAAGGAGGGGCAGTCCGGTACCGCGAAGATCACGCAGTACACGCGTTACCTGACGATCGCCCTCGCCGTCCTCCAGGGCACCGGCCTGGTGGCCACCGCCCGCAGCGGCGCGCTCTTCAGCGGCTGCCGGGTGGCCAACGAGATCGTGCCCGACCGCTCGATCTTCACCACGGTCATCATGGTCGTCACCATGACCGCCGGAACCGCCGTCGTGATGTGGCTCGGTGAGCTCGTCACCGACCGCGGCATCGGCAACGGCATGTCGATCCTCATGTTCATCTCGATCGCCGCCGGCTTCCCGGGCGCCCTGTGGGCCATCAAGAAGAGCGGCAACCTGGCGGGTGGCTGGATCGAGTTCGGCACGGTCATCCTGATCGGCTTCGCCATGGTGGGCCTCGTCGTCTTCGTCGAACAGGCCCAGCGCCGTATCCCGGTGCAGTACGCGAAGCGCATGATCGGCCGCAGGTCCTACGGCGGTACGTCCACGTACATCCCGCTCAAGGTGAACCAGGCGGGTGTGATTCCCGTCATCTTCGCTTCTTCGCTGCTCTACATCCCGGCCCTCGTCGCCCAGTTCTCCAGTGGCCAGTCCGGCTGGAAGACCTGGATCGAAGCCAACCTGGTGCAGCCCGACGGCCCGTTGTACATCTCGTTGTACTTCGTGCTGATCGTGTTCTTCGCGTTCTTCTATGTGGCGATCTCGTTCAACCCCGACGAAGTTGCCGACAACATGAAGAAGTATGGTGGGTTCATCCCGGGCATCCGGGCCGGTCGTCCTACTGCCGAGTACCTGAGCTACGTGCTCAACAGGATCACTTGGCCGGGCTCGCTGTACCTGGGTCTGATCGCTCTCGTGCCGACAGTGGCGTTGGCAGGCTTCGGCGGTGCCAATGCCAACTTCCCGTTCGGCGGCACCAGCATCCTCATCATCGTGGGTGTCGGTCTGGAGACCGTGAAGCAGATCGAGAGCCAGCTCCAGCAGCGTAATTACGAAGGGTTCCTCCGCTGATGCGAATCGTCCTCGTCGGACCGCCCGGTGCCGGGAAGGGAACGCAGGCTGCCTTCCTCGCGAAGAACCTGTCCATCCCGCACATCTCCACGGGCGACCTGTTCCGCGCCAACATCTCCCAGGGCACCGAACTTGGCAAGCAGGCCAAGGCGTACATGGACGCCGGCAACCTGGTGCCGGACGAGGTGACCATCGGGATGGCCAGGGACCGCATGGGTCAGTCCGACGCGGCGAACGGCTTCCTGCTGGACGGCTTCCCGCGCAACGTGGGCCAGGCCGAGGCGCTGGACGAGATGCTGAAGGGCGAGGGCGTCGAGCTGGACGCCGTCCTCGACCTGGAGGTCCCCGAGGACGAGGTGGTCAAGCGCATCGCCGGCCGCCGGGTGTGCCGCAACAACAGCGCGCACGTCTTCCACGTCGTCTACACCCCGCCGAAGTCCGAGGGCGTGTGCGACGAGTGCGGCGGCGAGCTGTACCAGCGCGACGACGACTCCGAGGAGACCGTCCGCAAGCGCCTGGAGGTCTACCACACCCAGACCGAGCCGATCATCGACTACTACCGGGCCCAGGGACTGGTCGTCACGATCTCGGCGCTCGGCCAGGTCGCCGATGTGACCGCCCGTGCCATGGAGGCCCTCCAGGTCGGCAAGGCCGCCTGAGCCTCCCGCACGAACCCCGATTCGGCCGCGGTGTCCCGAGGACGCCGCGGCCTTATCGTTGAGCAGGACCCCTGTACGTCCGCCGTCGTCCCCCCGAAAGGCCCCCGCCGCAATGGTGCAGATCAAGACCCCCGAGCAGATCGCGAAGATGCGCGAGGCGGGACTGGTCGTCGCGGCCATCCACGCGGCGACCCGTGAGGCGGCGGTCCCCGGCGCGACCACCCGCGACCTGGACGAGGTCGCCCGCAAGGTGATCTCCGACCACGGCGCCAAGTCGAACTTCCTCGGCTACGGCGGCTTCCCCGCCACGATCTGCACCTCGGTCAACGAGGTCGTCGTCCACGGCATCCCGGACGAGAAGACGGTCCTCAAGGACGGGGACATCATCTCGATCGACTGCGGCGCCATCGTGGACGGCTGGCACGGGGACGCGGCCTACACGGCCTTCGTCGGCACCGGTCACGCCCCGGAGCTGATCGAGCTCTCCCGGGTGACCGAGGAGTCGATGTGGGCCGGCATCGCGGCGATGAGGAACGGCAACCGGCTCGTCGACGTCTCCCGCGCGATCGAGACCTACATCCGCCGCCAGCCCCGCCCGGCGACCGGCAAGTACGGGATCATCGAGGACTACGGCGGCCACGGCATCGGCACCGAGATGCACATGGACCCGCACCTGCTGAACTACGTCTCCCGCAAGCGCGGACGCGGCCCCAAGCTGGTCCCCGGCTTCTGCCTGGCGATCGAGCCGATGGTCTCCCTCGGCACCCCGCACACCGAGGTCCTCGCCGACGACTGGACCGTGATCACCACCGACGGCACCTGGTCCTCGCACTGGGAGCACTCCGTGGCCCTGACCGAGGAGGGCCCCCTGGTGCTGACGTCCCCCGACGGCGGCCGGGCCAAGCTGGCCGAGCTGGGCGTCACCGCCGCCCCGGACCCCGCGGGCCGCGGCTGACGACCCCGGCCGGGCCCGCGGGGCCCGGCCGCACGGGCGACCGCCGCGTAACGATCACCGGCGGTGGGCATGCTTGACGGATTCGTCTTTTCGAAGGCCCTGACGTAGACTGATGCGTCGGCTCTCGTGTATCCGTGTGTCCGCACCCGGAACGAGGGTCGATCAAGGTAGCCGATTCGAAGGGCGTAGCGTGGCCAAGAAGCAAGGTGCCATCGAAATCGAGGGCACCGTGATCGAGTCCCTCCCGAACGCCATGTTCAAGGTGGAGCTCCAGAACGGTCACAAGGTCCTCGCGCACATCTCCGGCAAGATGCGCATGCACTACATCCGCATCCTCCCGGACGACCGGGTCGTGGTGGAGCTCTCTCCCTACGACCTGACGCGTGGCCGGATCGTCTACCGCTACAAGTAGATCTTGTCGCACCCCCTCTCGCGGGGTGGCGGCACTGACCCGGAGAACCTCACATCCCATGAAGGTCAAGCCGAGCGTCAAGAAGATCTGCGACAAGTGCAAGGTGATCCGCCGTCACGGCCGGGTCATGGTCATCTGCGACAACCTGCGCCACAAGCAGCGCCAGGGCTGACGCACGACCACCTGCACCACACTCGCAGTCTTCGCGCGACGCACGTAACACCATGTACATACGCAGGGTCCGCCTGGCTTCGGCCGGCGACACCTCCGGTGGAGGCCGGAGACCTGGTCGTACCACCCCGCTCGCGGGGTCGGCGGCCACGGAACGACCTTGCGGAAGACCTCCGACTACATCAGGAGCCATGAATGGCACGCCTTGAAGGCGTTGACCTTCCGCGCGACAAGCGCATCGAGGTCGCCCTCACCTACGTCTTCGGCATCGGGCGCACGCGGTCCCAGGAGACCCTCGCCGCCACCGGTGTCGACCCGAACACCCGCGTTCGTGACCTCCCCGAAGAGGACCTGGTCAAGATCCGCGAGTACGTGGACGTCAACTTCCAGACCGAAGGTGACCTCCGCCGCGACATCCAGGCCAACATCCGCCGCAAGGTCGAGATCGGCTGCTACCAGGGTCTGCGCCACCGTCGCGGCCTGCCGGTCCACGGCCAGCGCACCAGCACGAACGCGCGTACCCGCAAGGGCCCGCGTCGCGCGATCGCCGGCAAGAAGAAGCCGGGCAAGAAGTAGTCCTCAGCGGACATCTGTCCACGGTCTTCGCTGCAGGACCGACCACCTCCCGTAGGAGTTAAGAGATGCCCCCCAAGGGACGTCAGGGCGCAGTCAAGAAGGTGCGCCGCAAGGAAAAGAAGAACGTCGCTCACGGCCACGCGCACATCAAGAGCACGTTCAACAACACGATCGTCTCGATCACCGACCCCTCGGGCAACGTGATCTCCTGGGCCTCCGCCGGCCACGTCGGCTTCAAGGGCTCGCGCAAGTCCACCCCCTTCGCCGCGCAGATGGCCGCCGAGTCGGCCGCCCGCCGCGCGCAGGAGCACGGCATGCGCAAGGTCGACGTCTTCGTCAAGGGTCCCGGCTCCGGCCGTGAGACCGCGATCCGTTCGCTCCAGGCCACCGGCCTGGAGGTCGGCTCGATCCAGGACGTCACCCCCACCCCGCACAACGGCTGCCGTCCGCCGAAGCGCCGCCGCGTCTGACGCACGGCGCGGGCCTCGCGGCCCGGCTGCTGGACCAGGGTGTTCCGGGCGGTACGTCCCCTTCGGGGCGTGCCGCCCGTACCCTGTATCAGAGGACGTCAAATAGCGGGCGTCCACGACTGAAGGAATTCACACCATGCTGATCGCTCAGCGTCCCTCGCTGACCGAAGAGGTCGTCGACGAGTACCGCTCGCGGTTCGTCATCGAGCCCCTGGAGCCGGGCTTCGGCTACACGCTCGGCAACAGCCTCCGCCGCACCCTCCTCTCCTCGATCCCGGGTGCGGCCGTCACGTCCATCCGCATCGACGGTGTCCTGCACGAGTTCACCACCGTGCCGGGCGTCAAGGAGGACGTGACCGACCTCATCCTCAACATCAAGCAGCTGGTCGTCTCCTCGGAGCACGACGAGCCGGTCGTGATGTACCTGCGCAAGCAGGGCCCCGGCCTGGTCACCGCCGCGGACATCGCGCCGCCGGCCGGTGTCGAGGTGCACAACCCCGACCTGGTCCTCGCCACCCTCAACGGCAAGGGCAAGCTGGAGATGGAGCTGACCGTCGAGCGCGGTCGCGGCTACGTCTCCGCCGTCCAGAACAAGCAGGTGGGCCAGGAGATCGGCCGTATCCCGGTCGACTCCATCTACTCGCCGGTTCTCAAGGTCACCTACAAGGTCGAGGCGACCCGTGTCGAGCAGCGCACCGACTTCGACAAGCTGATCGTCGACGTCGAGACCAAGCAGGCCATGCGCCCGCGCGACGCCATGGCGTCCGCCGGCAAGACCCTGGTCGAGCTGTTCGGTCTGGCGCGCGAGCTCAACATCGACGCCGAGGGCATCGACATGGGCCCGTCCCCGACGGACGCCGCCCTCGCCGCGGACCTGGCGCTGCCGATCGAGGAGCTGGAGCTCACGGTCCGCTCCTACAACTGCCTCAAGCGTGAGGGCATCCACTCCGTGGGTGAGCTCGTGGCGCGCTCCGAGGCGGACCTGCTCGACATCCGCAACTTCGGTGCGAAGTCGATCGACGAGGTCAAGGCGAAGCTGGCCGGCATGGGCCTGGCGCTCAAGGACAGCCCGCCCGGATTCGACCCGACCGCCGCCGCCGACGCCTTCGGCGCGGACGACGACGCGGACGCGGGCTTCGTCGAGACCGAGCAGTACTGAGAGCTCGGGCCTCACGGTCCGTACCCGGGTGCGGGTCGGCTGTGGCTGATCGCGCCCACGCGGCGGAGCCGCAGATGCAGTACCGCCCCGCGCCCCTTCCGGGGCGCCCCCTGTGGGGACGCCCCGGATCTCCGACAGGTAACCGCCTGCTCGGATACTGACACCGGTACCTGGTACGGCCGGTGCAGACACCAAGGAGAAACACCATGCCGCGTCCCACCAAGGGAGCCCGTTTCGGTGGCAGCGCCGCTCACGAGAAGCTGCTTCTCGCGAACCTGGCGAAGTCGCTGTTCGAGCACGGCCGCATCACCACGACCGAGGCCAAGGCCCGCCGCCTGCGTCCGGTCGCCGAGCGCCTGATCACCAAGGCGAAGAAGGGCGACATCCACAACCGTCGCCTGGTGCTGCAGAGCATCACGGACAAGGGTGTCGTGCACACCCTGTTCACCGAGATCGCTCCGCGTTACGCCGAGCGTCCCGGCGGCTACACCCGCATCACCAAGATCGGCAACCGTCGTGGCGACAACGCCCCGATGGCCGTGATCGAGCTGGTCGAGGGTGAGATCGCCAAGAAGGCGACCGTCGCCGAGGCCGAGGCCGCCACCAAGCGTGCGGTCAAGGAAGACGCCCTCAAGAAGGACGAGGCCGCCGAGGCCACGACCGACGAGGCCGTCGAGGCGAAGTCCGAGGACGCCGCCGAGGAGTCCAAGGACGCCTGAACCCGGCTCCGGGCCCCCGCGGCCCGGTCCCGGTTCGCCGAACGGGTCCGTCCCCTCACGGGGGCGGGCCCGTTCCGCATGGTGCGCGGGGTGCGGCGCGCCGTACGCGAGTTGAGAGGATGGTCGCGTGAGCGACGAGGTGGAGCCCGGGTTCGTCCGGGTGCGGCTGGATCTTTCGTACGACGGCACGGACTTCTCCGGCTGGGCCAAGCAGGCCGGCGGCCGGCGCACGGTGCAGGGGGACGTCGAGGACGCCCTGCGCACGGTGACCCGCTCGGGCACCACGTACGAGCTGACCGTGGCCGGGCGGACGGACGCGGGGGTGCACGCGCGCGGCCAGGTCGCGCACGTCGACCTGCCGGTCGAGCTGTGGGCCGAGCACCGGGAGAAGCTGCTCAAGCGGCTGGCCGGACGCCTGTCCCGGGATGTGCGCGTCTGGCGGGCCGAGGAGGCCCCGGCGGGGTTCAACGCCCGCTTCTCGGCGATCTGGCGCCGCTACGCGTACCGGGTCACCGACCACCCCGGCGGGGTCGACCCCTTGCTGCGCGGGCATGTGCTCTGGCACGACTGGCCGTTGGACGTGGACGCCATGAACGAGGCCGCCGCCCGGCTGGTGGGGGAGCACGACTTCGCGGCGTACTGCAAGAAGCGCGAGGGCGCCACGACCATCCGCACCCTCCAGCGGCTCGACTGGGAACGGGACGCCTCGGGGGTGCTCACCGCGACCGTGCGGGCGGACGCCTTCTGCCACAACATGGTGCGCTCCCTGGTGGGCGCGCTGCTCTTCGTGGGCGACGGGCACCGGCCGGTGGACTGGCCCGCGAAGGTGCTGGCCGCCGGGGTGCGGGACTCCGCCGTCCATGTGGTGCGCCCCCATGGGCTGACCCTGGAGGAAGTGGGCTACCCGGCGGACGAGTTGCTGGCCGCGCGCAGCAGGGAGGCCCGCAACAAGCGCTCCCTGCCCGCGGGTCCGGCCGCCGCGCCGGCCGCACGGGGCTGCGCGGGCTGCGACTGAGGGCGCTGCGCCAGAGCGGGCCGGGGGGCGTCGGGCGGAGGGCGTCGGCTACCCGGCGGGCGCCGTCGCGGCCGCCGACGCCTGGGCCTCGCCGCGCCGGACGATCTGCCGGAACGCGAACTCCCCGATGTCGTCCCCGGTCCGGTACGCGGCGGTGTCCTTGCTGGTCACCGACTTGGCCGTGGTGTAGCCGGTGAGGGTGAAGTAGGCGTACCGGCCGTAGGAGTTGTAGGTGTTGCGGCAGACCGGGCCGCCCTTGCAGAAGCCGGAGACGCCCTTGCCGGGCAGCGGGGCGACCCCGCCCCGAGCCTCCTGGACGACCTTCTTCGCGGTCTTCTCGTTCTCGAAGGTGGCGACGCCGACCGTGACCGCGATGCCGTCCCGGAGGTAGGTCGCGCGGAACACCTGCTCGCAGCCGTTGCGTTCCAGCACCCCGCCGAGGGCGCCGGTGGTGACGGAGGCGCAGTTGCCGGTGCGGGTGGTGAGGCCCTTGGTGTAGACGCGCTCCCCGTTGCCCATGGTGAGCTTGGCGCCCGGGAAGAGGGTGTCGGCGCTGAGCGGGGCCGTGTCCTTCTTGCGGTCCGAGACGAAGTCCTTCGGGTTCGGCGGGGGGAGCGGGGCGACCGAGGAGAAGGACGGCTGGGGCTGGGTGGTGTCCTGCGGGAGCGTGGGGGCGGTCGGCAGGGTGCTGTTCTCGCCGGAGGCCGTCGTGCCGCCGTTGTCCTTGTTGGAGGAGACGATCGCGGTCGCGACGGCGCCGGCTATCAGGGCCGTCGCGAGTCCGCCGCCGCCCACCATCAGCCAGCGCCGGCGGCGGGTGCGCGCGGCGGAGGCGTCGGCGAGGGCGGCCCAGTCGGGGGTGCCCGGGTCGGAGCCGTACCGGCCCTGGGAGCCGCCGTACCGGCTCCGGTCGTCGTCGTAGGAGCCCTGCCCGTAGGGGTCGTTGCCCTGGCCGTACGGGCCCTGGCCGTAAGGGTCCTGTTGCTGTCCGCCGGAACCCCACTGAGGTCCCCCCTGCCCAAAGCTCATGCCGCGCATCCTAAACCTGTTGGGCCGAGTGGGTCGGGGCGGTGACAATCGGTCGCATGGGACATGTGGAGGCGGCACATCTGGAGTACTACCTTCCGGACGGGCGGGTGCTCCTCGGGGACGCGTCGTTCCGGGTCGGCGAGGGCGCGGTCGCGGCCCTGGTCGGCGCCAACGGCGCGGGCAAGACGACCCTGCTGCGCATCCTCTCCGGTGAACTCCAGCCGCACGGCGGCTCGGTGACGGTGACCGGCGGGCTCGGTGTGATGCCGCAGTTCGTCGGCTCGGTGCGGGACGAGCGGACCGTACGGGACCTGCTGGTCTCCGTCGCCCAGCCGCGTATCCGCCAGGCGGCCGTCGCGGTGGACGCGGCCGAGCACGCCGTGATGACCGTCGACGACGAGCGGGCGCAGATGGCGTACGCACAGGCGCTGAGCGACTGGGCGGAGGCGCGCGGCTACGAGGCGGAGACCGTCTGGGACATGTGCACGATGGCCGCCCTGGGCGTCCCGTACGAGAAGGCGCAGTGGCGCCAGGTGCGCACCCTCTCCGGCGGCGAGCAGAAGCGGCTGGTGCTGGAGGCCCTGCTGCGCGGCCCGGACGAGGTGCTGCTGCTGGACGAGCCGGACAACTACCTCGACGTGCCCGGCAAGCGGTGGCTGGAGGACCGGCTGAAGGAGACCCGCAAGACCGTCCTCTTCGTCTCCCACGACCGGGAACTGCTCTCCCGGGCGGCCGAGCGGATCGTCAGCGTGGAGCCCGGCCCGGCCGGCTCGGACGTATGGGTGCACGGCGGCGGCTTCGCCACCTTCCCCGAGGCGCGCCGGGAGCGGTTCGCCCGCTTCGAGGAGCTCAAGCGCCGCTGGGACGAGGAGCACGCGCGGCTGAAGGCCCTGGTGCTGCGGCTGCGGCAGCAGGCGGCGAACAGCCCCGACATGGCCTCCCGCTACCGGGCGATGCAGACCCGGCTGCGGAAGTTCGAGGACGCGGGCCCGCCGCCGGAGCCGCCGCGCGAGCAGGACATCCGGATGCGGCTGCGCGGCGGCCGCACCGGGGTGCGGGCGCTGACCTGCGAGGACCTGGAGTTGACCGGGCTGATGAAGCCCTTCTCGCTGGAGGTGTTCTACGGGGAGCGGGTGGCCGTGCTGGGCTCCAACGGCTCCGGCAAGTCCCACTTCCTGCGGCTGCTGGCGGGGGACACGGTCGCGCACACCGGGCAGTGGCGGCTCGGCGCGCGGGTCGTCCCCGGCCACTTCGCCCAGACCCTCCCCCATAGCCCTTCGGGCATGGGAGGTACCCCCATCCACCCCGAGCTCCTGGGCCGCACCCTGGTGGACGTCCTGTGGACGGAGCACGCCAAGGACCGGGGCGGGGCGATGTCCGTGCTGCGCCGCTACGAGCTGGAGCGGCAGGGCGACCAGCCCTTCGAGAAGCTGTCCGGCGGGCAGCAGGCGCGGTTCCAGATCCTGCTCCTGGAGCTGGCGGGCACCACCGCCCTGCTGCTCGACGAGCCCACCGACAACCTGGACCTGGAGTCGGCCGAGGCGCTCCAGGCGGGTCTGGAGGCGTACGAGGGGACGGTGCTCGCGGTCACGCACGACCGCTGGTTCGCCCGGTCCTTCGACCGCTATCTGGTGTTCGGCGCGGACGGCCGGGTCCGGGAGACGCCGGAGCCGGTGTGGGACGAGCGGCGGGTGGAGCGGGCGCGGTAGCGGACCCGGACCCGGCGGCCCGGACCCGGCGGGCCCGGGCGCGGTGGCCCCGGGCCCCGGGGAGCGTTTTGACCCGTGCGGGGGGCCACGGGTATTCTTCTGGTTCGTTATGCGTATTGGCTTGCTCTATCTCACGTGAGGGGCCCTTACGCCGGTCCACCGGGCCGACTCTCAGCGACCAGCACGCGGTTTGCGTCACCGAAGTGCGGTCAGGGCTGGCATGTCGTCCGGGTGGCCTTGTCAGGACCCCGTCCTGGGCGGCCTCGCGGTCGCGCAGGATCCCCATCACTGAAGAAGCGAAGGCTACGACCGTGCGTACGTACAGCCCCAAGCCCGGCGATGTGACGCGCCAGTGGCACATCATCGACGCGCAGGACATCGTCCTGGGCCGTCTGGCGACCACCGCCGCAACCCTTCTCCGGGGCAAGCACAAGCCGATCTACGCGCCGCACGTTGACACCGGTGACTTCGTCATCATCGTCAACGCGGACAAGGTGCACCTGTCCGGCAACAAGCGGACCCAGAAGATGGCGTACCGCCACTCCGGCTACCCGGGTGGTCTGCGCTCCGTCCGCTACGACGAGCTGCTGGACAAGAACCCCGAGAAGGCCGTGGAGAAGGCCGTCAAGGGCATGCTCCCGAAGAACTCCCTGGGCCGTCAGATGCTCTCGAAGCTGAAGGTCTACGCGGGCGAGAACCACCCGCACGCTGCGCAGCAGCCGGTTCCGTTCGAGATCACCCAGGTCGCGCAGTAAGTCCGGCCACCCCCTAAGACGAAAAGAATCTGAGGAGAATCGTGGCTGAGACCACCGCCGAGACCCCGCTCGAAGAGGTTGACGTCGAGCAGTACACCACCGAGACCGAGGTTCCGGTCGAGGGTGAGTACACCTCCGAGTCCCTGGCGTCCGACGCCTCCCGCTTCGGCGACCCGCAGCCGGCCGCCGGCCTGGGCCGCCGCAAGAACGCCATCGCCCGTGTCCGGATCGTTCCGGGCTCCGGCAAGTGGAAGATCAACGGTCGCACCCTTGAGGACTACTTCCCGAACAAGGTGCACCAGCAGGAAGTCAACGAGCCCTTCAAGGTGCTCGAGCTCGACAACCGCTACGACGTCATCGCCCGCATCGCGGGTGGCGGCGTCTCCGGCCAGGCCGGCGCCCTGCGCCTCGGTGTGGCCCGCGCCCTCAACGAGGCCGACGTGGACAACAACCGCGGCGCCCTGAAGAAGGCCGGCTTCCTCTCCCGCGACGACCGTGCGGTCGAGCGCAAGAAGGCCGGTCTCAAGAAGGCCCGTAAGGCCCCGCAGTACAGCAAGCGCTAAATCGCAGGCTGGCTCTTCGTACGCCCCGGCGGCACTCGGTGCCGCCGGGGCGTTCGTCTTACCGCCCGGCCGCCGCCCCGGTTCACCCACCCTGCGACGGCCGACTCGACGACCTCGGGCGTATAACAAAGGTTCGAGCACTCAGTTTCTCGGAGGACACAGTGGGACGACTCTTCGGTACGGACGGGGTACGCGGCGTGGCCAACGCCGACCTCACGGCCGAGCTCGCGCTCGGCCTGTCGGTCGCGGCGGCGCATGTGCTCGCGGAGGCGGGGTCCTTCGCGGGCCATCGCCCGACCGCGGTGGTGGGCCGCGACCCCCGCGCCTCCGGAGAGTTCCTGGAGGCCGCCGTCGTGGCCGGCCTCGCCAGCGCCGGCGTGGACGTGCTGCGCGTCGGGGTGCTGCCGACGCCCGCCGTGGCGTACCTCACCGGCGCCCTCGGCGCCGACCTCGGTGTGATGCTCTCCGCGAGCCACAACGCCATGCCGGACAACGGCATCAAGTTCTTCGCCCGCGGCGGCCACAAGCTCGCCGACGAGCTGGAGGACCGCATCGAGCAGCGCTACGAGCAGCACCGCACCGGTGAGCCCTGGGACCGGCCGACCGGCGCGGGCGTGGGCCGGGTGAAGGAGTACGACGAGGGCTTCGACAAGTACGTCGCCCACCTCGTCGCCGTCCTGCCGAACCGCCTCGACGGCCTGAAGATCGTCCTGGACGAGGCGCACGGCGCGGCCTCCCGGGTCTCGCCGGAGGCGTTCGCGCGGGCCGGGGCCGAGGTCGTGACCATCGGCGCGGAGCCCGACGGGCTCAACATCAACGACGGCTGCGGCTCGACCCACCTGGACCTGCTGCGCGCGGCGGTCGTGGAACACGGGGCGCACCTGGGCATCGCGCACGACGGCGACGCCGACCGCTGCCTGGCCGTGGACGCGGCGGGCGAGGAGGTCGACGGCGACCAGATCCTGGCCGTCCTCGCGCTGGCGATGCGCGAGGCGGGCACCCTGCGCGGGGACACCGTGGTGGCCACCGTGATGTCCAACCTGGGCTTCAAGCTGGCCATGGAGCGGGAGGGCGTCCGGCTGGTGCAGACCGCCGTCGGCGACCGCTACGTCCTGGAGTCGATGAAGGAACACGGCTTCGCCCTCGGCGGCGAGCAGTCCGGGCACGTCATCGTCCTCGACCACGCGACCACCGGCGACGGCACCCTCACGGGCCTGATGCTCGCGGCCCGGGTCGCGGCCACCGGCCGCCCGCTCGCCGAGCTGGTGAAGGTGATGGAGCGTCTGCCGCAGGTCCTGGTCAACGTCCGGGACGTGGACAAGGCCCGGGTGGCGACCTCGGGCGAGCTGTCCCACGCGGTGGTCGAGGCCGAGCGGGAGCTGGGCGCCACGGGCCGGGTGCTGCTGCGCCCCTCGGGCACCGAGCCCCTGGTGCGGGTCATGGTCGAGGCCGCCGACATCGAGCAGGCGCGCACGGTCGCGGGCCGGCTGGCCGACGCGGTGAAGTCCGCGCTGGGCTGAGGCGTACCGGTTGCGGGGCCCGGGCGGGCCCGGGGGCGCTCCGACGCCCCGACCTGGCCGGTGCCCGCGGGTCCGGTCGGGTGCCGGGCGGGCCTCCATCCGGAGGGACGGGCCCGCGGCGCTTGGAGTGGCGCCGCCTCGGGCACTCGGCGCGCCCCTAGGTTCGGGGTTCATGGACCCATCCATGAACCCCGCCCCCCTTCCCACCGCCCCTGCCGCGCCCAGCCGCCGGACCGCGCTCGCCGGACTCGTCGCGGGCGCCGCCGGAGCCGTCGGCATCGCAGGCGCGTCGGCCGCCTCCGCCGCTCCCGGTGCCGCCGCCGTCCGGGCTCCCGCCGACTCGCCGACCCCCGGTGTCATGCAGTTGTTCGCCGACCCGGGGCTCAACTTCGGCGCCCTGCTCGCCCTGGGTGGCGCGGGTGCCAAGGCAGCCGAGGTCGGAGAAGTGCTCACCGCGGTCAACGCGATCAACGCGGCCGGGGCGAACGAGAACACGTACACCGCCGAGTTCCGCGCATGGGGCGACCGGCTCGTCGCCGCCCGGACCGGCCACCCGCAGACCGACCGCTTCCGGTCGCTGCGCGCCGCGCAGTACTACGCCCAGGCGCTGTTCTTCGTCCTGGGCTCCACCACCCCCGGCGACGAGGAGCGGCTCTACCGCGACGGCCGCCGCAACTGGGACACCTTCGCCCGGCTCTGCGAGCCCGCCGCGATCACGGACCGGGTCCCGTACGGCAGGACGCCCCTGCCCGTGTGGTTCTTCCGGCCCGACACCTCGGGCAAGCCGCGGCCGACCGTGATCCTCACCAACGGCAGCGACGGGCAGAACCTCGACATGTGGACCTACGGGGTCATGGCCGCCCTCGAACGGGGCTGGAACGCGCTCGTCTACGACGGCCCCGGACAGGGACAGCTCCTCTTCGTCGACGAGGTGGTCTTCACCCCGCGGTGGGAGCGGGTGGTCGCCCCTCTGATCGACTGGCTGCAGGCCCGCCACGACGTCGACAGCCGTCGGATCGCGCTGACCGGTCTGTCCATGGCGGGCAACCTGGCCCCCCGCGCCGCCGCCTTCGACCACCGTGTCGCCGCACTGGCCGCGATGCCCGGATGCATCTCCCCGTGGCTGGGGTTCCCCCAGGAGATCCGGGACATCCTCACCCCGGACCGGGAGGAGACCAACCGGATCTGGAACGAGGAGGTCGTGCCCGAGCTGAGCCCGTCCGAGCAGTACCAGCTCAAGAAGCGATTCGAGCCCTTCTCGGTCGAGGCGATGCGCGCCGCCCGCCGGGGACGGATGTTCACCGACTTCTGGACTCCCGCGCGGCGGATCGTGGCCCTGGACATCCGTGGTGTCGTCCGCCGGATCAAGGCCCCGACCCTGGTGCTCGACTACGAGGACGAGCAGTTCTACCCCGGCCAGCCGCGCGAGATGTACGAACTCCTGCGCGTCCCCAAGAAGTACGTCAGACTGACCGCCGCCACGGGGGCGCAGCTCCACTGCTCACCGATGGCACCCCAGCAGCACTGCGAAGTGATGTTCGACTGGCTGCAGGACACACTGGGGAGCCGCCGACGGGCAGGCTGACCCGGTATCCGCGTGGCCTTCGGGAGCCCGGGCTCACAGCTTGCGCAGGGAGAGCCGCTGCACCTTGTGGTCCGGGCCCTTGCGCAGGACCAGGGTGGCGCGGCCGCGGGTGGGGGCCACGTTCTCCAGGAGGTTGGGGCGGTTGATCGTCCGCCACATGGTGCGGGCGTAGTCCAGCGCCTCCTCCTCGGAGACCTGGGTGTACTTGCGGAAGTACGAGAACGGGTTCTGGAACGCGGTCTCCCGCAGCTTGCGGAAGCGGTTCAGGTACCAGGTCTCGATGTCCTCGGTGCGGGCGTCCACATAGACGCTGAAGTCGAAGTAGTCGGCGAGACCGACACGGGTGCGGCCGTCCTGGCCGGGCAGGGCCGGCTGGAGGACGTTCAGCCCCTCCACGATCAGGATGTCCGGGCGGCGCACGGTCAGGCGCTCGTCGGGGACGATGTCGTAGATCAGGTGCGAGTAGACCGGCGCGGTGACCTCGTCCTTGCCCGCCTTGATGTCCGCGACGAACCGGGTCAGCGCCCGGCGGTCGTAGGACTCCGGGAAACCCTTGCGGGACATCAGCCCGCGGGCCTGGAGCTCCTTCATCGGCAGCAGGAAGCCGTCGGTGGTGACCAGCTCGACCCGGGGGTGCTCGGGCCAGCGGGCCAGCAGCGCCTGGAGGAGCCGGGCCACGGTGGACTTGCCCACGGCGACCGACCCGGCGACCCCTATGACGAACGGTGTGCCCTGCTGGGCGCCGTGGCCGCCGCCCGCGTCGCCGAGGAAGGTGTTGAGCGCGCCGCGCAGCCCGGCGGTGGCCTGCACATAGAGGTTGAGCAGCCGGGAGAGCGGCAGATAGACGTCGCGCACCTCGTCGAGGTCGATCACGTCACCGAGGCCGCGGAGCTGCTCGACCTCCTCCGCCGTGAGCGGCAGCGGTGTCTTCTCCCGCAGCGCGCTCCACTCCGCGCGGGTGAGGTCGACATAGGGCGTCGACGGGTGCTCGGCCCGGCGGTGGGCGCTCCGTGGCGGCGAAGAGATCACACGGCCCATTGTCGGGGGTGGGCGGTGCCCGTGGGGGGTGGGGTCGGTCACGCCACGCCGGACCGGGCGACCGGACGGTTGGTCCGCTTCACAGCGGAATGTCAGTGGCGTGGGTCACAGTTGTGGAAGGAGTGGGTGCCGAACCGCGGCGCCCGCGATACCCGCGAAGTCGGCCGAGAGAGTCGCAGGAAGTCGCAAGAGGTGTCCCATGACGTACGCCATCCAGGCGGAGGGCCTGGTCAAGCGGTTCAAGGAGACGGAGGCCCTGGCCGGGGTCGACCTGGCGGCCCGCACCGGCTCGGTGCTGGGCCTCCTCGGCCCCAACGGCGCCGGGAAGACCACGGCGGTGCGGATCTTCGCCACCCTGATCGAGCCCGACGCCGGGCGGGCGCTGGTCGCCGGCCACGACGTCGTCCGCGAGGCCCGCGCCGTCCGCTCCCTCATCGGCCTGACCGGCCAGTACGCCGCGGTCGACGAGAACCTCACCGGCACGGAGAACCTGCTCCTGATAGGCCGCCTCCTCGGCCTGTCCCGGCCCGACGCCCGGGCGCGGGCGAGGGAGCTGCTCGACCGCTTCCAGCTCTCCGACGCCGCCGGCCGCGCCGCGAAGACCTACTCCGGCGGTATGCGCCGCCGGCTGGACCTCGCCGCCAGCCTGGTGGGGCGCCCCAGCATCCTCTTCCTGGACGAACCGACCACCGGACTCGACCCGCACAGCCGGGGCGAGCTGTGGGAGATGCTGCGCGGCCTGGTCGCCGACGGGGCGACGGCCCTGCTCACCACCCAGTACCTCAACGAGGCGGACGTCCTCGCGGACGACATCGTCGTCGTGGACAAGGGCCGGGTCATCGCCGAGGGCACGCCCGACCAGCTCAAGTCCGAGGCCGGCGGCCAGGTCCTGGAGGTCCGCCCGCTCGCCCCGGCCGACCTGGGCGCGGTGCACGCGCTGGTCGGCCGGGCCGCCGGGCCGGGCACCCGGATCGAGGGCGACGCCGTCACCGCGCCCGTCAACGACCCCGAGCTGATGCCCGCGGTGGTCCGTGGCCTGGACCGGGAGGGCATCGCGGTGGGCGAGCTGGCCCTGCGGCGCTCCTCACTGGACGAGGTCTTCCTCGCCCTCACCGGCCACCGGGCCGAACCACGCGAGGACGGCGCCGACGGGGACGGTTCCGACGGGCCCGACGGCGACGGCTCCGGCGCGGGAGACGGGTCCCGGTCCCGGGGCGAGAGCGGGGCGGCGAAGGCGGTGAGTTCGGTATGACCGCCGTGACGGCCACTCCCACCGCACCCGTGGCGGGCTCCGGCCGGGCCGGGCCCCTGACCTGGGCGCGGCAGACGCTGACCATGGCGTGGCGCAGCCTGGTGGCGGTGAAGCACAACCCGCTGGAGCTGGTCGACTACAGCGTCACACCGATCATGTTCGTGCTGCTCTTCACCTATGTGCTGGGCGGGCAGATGGCGGGCTCCACCGACGCCTATCTGCAGTACGCCCTGCCCGGCATCATCGTGCAGAACACCCTGTTCATGACCACCTACACGGCGATGGCGCTCAACACCGACCTGACCAAGGGCGTCTTCGACCGGCTGCGCAGCCTGCCCATCGCCCGCTCGGCCCCGCTGATCGGGCGGATCACGGCCGACCTCACCAAGCACATATGGGCGATGCTGCTGATGATCGGCCTCGGTCTGATCATGGGCTTCCGGATCACCGGCGGGATCGGCGGCTTCCTGCTCGGCGCGGTGCTGCTGGTGGTGTTCGCGGCGGCGGTCTCCTGGGCCGCGGTCCTGATCGGGATGCTCGCGGGGGACGCGGAGAAGGTCCAGGCGTTCGCGTTCACCCTGATCTTCCCGATCACGTTCACCAGCAGTGCCTTCGTCGTCGTGGACACCATGCCCGGCTGGCTCCAGGCGTGGAGCGACGTGAACCCGGTGACCCATCTCTCGGACGCCTACCGCGGGCTGCTGGGCGGCGGCGCGGTGGCGGAGCCGGTGCTGTGGTCGCTGGTGTGGGCCGTGGGTATCGCCGCGGTGTTCTGCCCGCTGGCGATGCGGGCGTACCGGGCGAAGGCGTGAGCGGAGCCGGCGGGGACCGGGTCTGGTGGCCGGGCGCGGGCCTGCGGACGTGACCGGGGCGGGTGGCCGGGTGCGGGGCGGGCCGGGTCACTCGGTGCGGGCGGGGACCCGGCCGGTGGCGATCGCGTCGAGCAGGGCCCGGTGGTCCCGCTCGTTCTGGTCCGCGTAGCGCTCGGCGAACTCCGTCAGCGCCCGGTCGAAGACATCGCTCCCGCCGAGATAGGCGGCGATCGCGATGCGGTCGCCCGAGCGCGCGTGGGCGCGGGCCAGCGTCCAGCCGCACAGCTCGCCGAAGACCCGCATCCCGCGCGGGGCCATCCGGGAGGCGTCCACCACGAACTTCCAGTCCCGCAGCTGGCGCAGATAGAAGTCCCGGGTGCCGCCGTCGATGCCCTCGGCCCGCTGCCAGCCGAGGAAGATGTCACTGGCCGCCTGCATCAGCCGCTGGCCCGCGACCACGCGCTCGCCCTCGGTGGCGTACTCGGACCTCCCCAGGTGCGGGGCGAGCACGGAGACGCCCGCCTCCTTGGCCTGGATGAAGAGCGGGTCCTCGTCGTCCCGGCCCAGCAGCAGCACGATCCAGCAGCGGGTGCCCACACTGCCCACGCCCACCACCTTGCGGGCCACGTCGACCGGGGTGAACTGGGAGAGCAGATGCTGCCGGTCGGTCGGCAGGCTGGCCCGGTAGCCGAGCAGCAGATCGGTGATCCGCCGGCGCAGCACGCCCTCCTCCACATCGGGCAGCAGGTCGGTGAGCGGGGTGACCACGGGCGGATCGGGCGTGATCCGGCGCTCCCCGTCGATCACGGAGGTCAGCTTGGCGAACGCCTGGAGGTTGTCGTGGCGGCGGGCCGTGGCGAGGGAGCGCTCCAGCTCCTTGCGCCCCCGGGTGTGCAGCCGCCCCGAGGCGACGCTCGCGAGCTGGTCCGCGTCGGCCCGTGTGTACCAGACGTCCAGCAGGCGCATCCCGGCGAAGCGGCGCATGTGCTCGCGGTAGGAGCGCACGGTGGCGCGGACGATCCTGCGGCGCTGGACGGTGGAGAAGCCGTTCTCCCGCCCGGCGATGACCAGGCTGGCGGCGAGGCGTTTGACGTCCCACTCCCAGGGGCCGGGCAGGGTCTCGTCGAAGTCGTTGATGTCGAAGAGGAGCCGGCGCTCGGGGGAGGCCAGCAGGCGGAAGTTGAGCATGTGCGCGTCACCGCAGAGCTGGGCGCGCAGGCCGGAGTCGGCGGTGGCGGCCAGGTCGCCGGCCATGATCGCGGCGGCGCCCCGGAAGAAGCGGAACGGCGTCTCGGACATCCGGCCGTAGCGCAGCGGTACCAGGTCCGGCACCCGGGTCGCCGACTGCTTCTCGATCACGTCGACGGGGTCGGGCCGGTGCCGGGTGGGGGCGAAGTCGGCGTGCGAGGAGCGTGGTGCCCGGTTCCGCGCCGCCCGCCCGCGCGCGGCGCGCTCCGCGGGGGAGAGCCGGACCTGCCGGGTCGCGGTCATGGTCCTCGGCGTCGCCGCCGCCGTGGTCTTCCTGGGCTTGCGCTTCATCGCGGTCCTCGCGTTCCTGGCGCTCTCGGGGTGGCGGGCCCGCCCCGCAGGACCCGGTCCGTTTCCAGGAGAACCCCGCCCCGCGGCGCGCGCACCCCGGCGGCCGGACCGGCCCCGGGGCGGGCCGCGCCCGGCCGACGCACCCCGGACCGGGCGGTGCCCGGCGCGAGCGCCCCTTAGGCTGCCGCCATGTGCGGAATCGTGGGTTACGTCGGCGGACAGTCGGCGCTCGAAGTGGTCATCGCCGGGCTGAAGCGGCTGGAGTACCGCGGGTACGACTCGGCCGGGGTCGCGGTCCTCGCGGACGGCGGGCTCGCCGCGGCGAAGAAGGCCGGCAAACTCGTCAATCTGGAGAAGGAGCTGGTGGAGCGGCCGTTGCCGAGCGGCTCCACGGGCATCGGGCACACCCGGTGGGCCACCCACGGCGGCCCCACCGACGCCAACGCCCACCCCCATCTCGACAACGCGGGCCGGGTGGCGGTCGTCCACAACGGGATCATCGAGAACTTCGCCGCGCTGCGCGCCGACCTCGCGGAGCGCGGCCACGACCTGGCGTCCGAGACGGACACCGAGGTCGTCGCGCACCTCCTCGCCGAGGCGTTCTCCTCCTCCGGCGACCTCGCCGAGTCGATGCGCATGGTGTGCCGGCAGCTGGAGGGCGCGTTCACCCTGGTCGCCGTGCACGCGGACGAGCCGGACGTGGTCGTCGGCGCCCGCCGGAACTCGCCCCTGGTGGTCGGCGTCGGCGAGGGGGAGTCCTTCCTCGCCTCGGACGTGGCCGCCTTCATCGCGCACACCCGGTCCGCGATCGAGCTGGGCCAGGACCAGGTGGTGGAACTCCGCCGCGACGGCGTGACGGTCACCGGCTTCGACGGCGCGCCCGCCGAGGTGCGTTCGTACCACGTCGACTGGGACGCCTCCGCCGCCGAGAAGGGCGGCTACGACTACTTCATGCTCAAGGAGATCGCCGAGCAGCCCAAGGCGGTCGCCGACACCCTCCTCGGCCGGATCGACGCCTCGGGTGTGCTGAGCCTCGACGAGGTCCGCATCCCGGCGCACGTGCTGCGCGAGGCGACCAAGGTCGTCGTGGTGGCCTGCGGCACCGCGTTCCACGCCGGTCTGATCGCCAAGTACGCCATCGAGCACTGGACCCGCCTCCCCTGCGAGGTCGAGCTGGCGAGCGAGTTCCGCTACCGGGACCCGATCCTGGACCGCAGGACCCTGGTCGTCGCGATCTCGCAGTCCGGCGAGACGATGGACACGCTGATGGCGCTGCGCCACGCGCGGGAGCAGGGCGCGCATGTGCTGGCCATCTGCAACACCAACGGGTCGACCATCCCGCGCGAGTCCGACGCCGTGCTCTACACCCACGCCGGCCCGGAGGTCGCGGTCGCCTCCACCAAGGCGTTCCTCACCCAGGTCGTGGCCTGCTACCTGGTCGCGCTCTACCTGGGCCAGGTGCGCGGCACCAAGTGGGGCGACGAGATCCGGGACGTCATCCGGGACCTGGCGGGCATCTCCGGTCAGGTGGAGCGGGTGCTGGAGACGATGGAGCCGGTGCGGGAGCTGGCGCGCTCGCTGGCGCACAAGAACACCGTCCTCTTCCTCGGCCGGCACGTCGGGCACCCGGTGGCCCTGGAGGGTGCGCTCAAGCTCAAGGAGCTGGCGTACATGCACGCGGAGGGCTTCGCCGCGGGCGAGCTGAAGCACGGGCCGATCGCGCTCATCGAGGAGGACCTGCCGGTCGTGGTGGTGGTGCCCTCGCCGCGCGGGCGCTCGGTCCTGCACGACAAGATCGTCTCCAACATCCAGGAGATCAGGGCCCGGGGCGCCCGGACGATCGTCATCGCGGAAGAGGGGGACGAGGCGGTCGTGCCGTACGCGGACCACCTGGTCCGCATCCCGGCGACGCCCACCCTGCTCCAGCCGATGGTCGCGACCGTCCCGCTCCAGGTCTTCGCCTGCGAGCTGGCGACCGCCCGGGGCAACGAGGTGGACCAGCCGCGCAACCTGGCGAAGTCGGTGACGGTGGAGTGAGCCCGGTGAGCCCGGTGAGCCCGGGGCGGCGGATCGCGGGCGGGGCGGGAGGGCCCGGCCGGTGATCATCGGGGTGGGGATCGACGTGGCGGAGGTCGACCGCTTCGCCGCGTCGATGGAGCGCACACCGGCCATGGCGCGGCGGCTGTTCGTGGAGCACGAACTCCTCCTCCCGAGCGGCGAACGCCGGGGGTACGCCTCCCTCGCGGCGCGCTTCGCCGCGAAGGAGGCGCTCGCGAAGGCGCTGGGCGCGCCGGCCGGACTGCTCTGGACGGACGCGGAGGTGTACGTCGAGGGCTCCGGCCGCCCGCGCCTGCGCGTCAGCGGCACGGTCGCGGCCCGGGCGGCGGAGCTGGGGGTGCGCTCCTGGCATGTCTCCCTCAGCCATGACGCGGGGGTGGCGTCGGCGGTGGTGATCGCGGAGGGGTGAGCACGGGTGGCCGGCGGCCGTGTGGCGACGACCTGTGTGGTGCGGGCACACGGTGTGGCGGCCCGTGTGGGGCGGCTCCATGTGTTGGCCCCGGTCCATGTTGGCCCGGTCCGTGTGGGGCCGGCACGTGTGCGGTCCGTCCGTGTGGTGCGCGCACATGTGGGACCGGTCCATGTAGGGCCGGCACATGTGCGGCGCGCCCGCGCCCCGGCGCGCTCGCCGTTGCCGGCCGGGGCAACTCGGTTCGCCGGGGCGCGACTTGCCCGCGCCGCGCGTCCGGGCGGGGCAGCGGCCGGTGGGGCAGACTCGGGGCATGCGTACCGCGTACACCGTCGAAGCCGTCCGTCACGCCGAGGCCCAGCTCATGGCGCGGCTGCCCGACGGGGCGCTGATGCAGCGCGCCGCCGCCGGGCTGGCCGCCGCCTGCGCGGGGCTGCTGGGGCGGGTGTACGGCGCCCGGGTGGTCCTGCTGGTCGGCAGCGGCGACAACGGCGGAGACGCCCTGTTCGCGGGCGCCCGCCTCGCCCGGCGCGGAGCCGGGGTGACGGCCGTGCTGCTGTCCCCAGGCCGCGCGCACCGGGCCGGGCTCGACGCCCTCCGTACCGCCGGCGGGACGGTCGCCGACGACCCGTTCGAGCCCCTGGCCCGGGCCGATCTCGTCCTGGACGGGATCACCGGCATCGGCGGCCACGGCGGACTCCGCCCGGACGCCGTCCCCGTCGCCCGGGCCGCCCGGGGCTCGGACGCCGTCGTGGTCGCCGTCGACCTGCCGAGCGGTATCGAGGCGGACACGGGCGAGGTGCGGGGCGAGGCCCTGCGCGCCGATCTGACGGTGACCTTCGGGGCGTACAAGGCGGGGCTCCTCGTCGACCCGGCGCGGGAGCTGACCGGGACCGTCCGCCTGGCTCCCATCGGGATCGAGGACGACCTGCCCTCCGTACCCGAACTGGAGGCCCTCCAGCACCTGGACGTGGCCCGGCTGCTGCCGCTGCCCGCCGCCGAGAGCGACAAGTACCGGCGCGGGGTCGTCGGGGTCGTCGCCGGGTCAGCCCGGTACCCCGGGGCGGCGGTGCTGGCCGTCGCGGGGGCGCTGCGCGGCGGCGCGGGGGCCGTCCGGTACGTGGGGCCGGGCGCCGACGCGGTGATCGCGCGCTTCCCGGAATGCCTGGTCAGCGTGGGCCGGCCGAGCGAGGCGGGCCGGGTCCAGTCCTGGGTCGTCGGCCCGGGCATCGGCGAGAACCGGGACGCGGTGCGCGAGGTGCTCGCCTCGGACGTGCCGGTCCTGGTCGACGCGGACGGCCTGCGCCTGCTGGAGGCGGCCGAGGTACGGGACCGGACCGCGCCCACCCTGCTGACCCCGCACGCCGGGGAGGCCGCGGCCCTGCTCGGGACCGCCCGCGAGGAGGTCGAGGCGGCCCGCCTGGCGTCCGTCCGCGAACTGGCGGCCCGGTACGGCGCGACGGTCCTGCTGAAGGGGTCCACCACCCTGGTGGCCGCCCCCGACGGGCGCTCCCCGGTGCGCGTCAACCCGATGGGCACCCCGTGGCTGGCCACGGCGGGCAGTGGCGACGTCCTCTCCGGCCTCGCGGGCTCCCTCCTCGCGACGGGCCTGGGCGCCCGCGACGCCGGCTCCGTCGCCGCGTACCTCCACGGCCTCGCCGCCCGCCTCGCGGCCACGCGGGGCGTCCCCCTCACGGCATTCGAGGTCGCCGAAACCCTCCCGACCGCCTGGCACGACATCCACGCGGTGGCCGCCCCGCCCGCGTCCCTGACCTGATCCCCCGGGCGGGCCGGTCCCGGCCGCCGTATGGCGGGCGCACATGTGTGGGCCCGCCGTGTCGACCGGGGACACACCCCTGCCGGGCGGCATCCATGTGATCCGGGCCCATGTGACCCGAGCCCATATGACCCGGGCCCATGTGGCCCCGCCCCAGGTGGCGGCCCCCCACCTGCCGGTCCCGCGCTCCCGGCCACGCGCCACGCCCGGCCCCGCGGGTACCCGGTCCCGACCGTGGCCGGGGCCCGGCAAACCCACCCGCCCCCGCGTGTCGCCCGGGGGCGCGGGCGCTCCCCGTGCCCCGGGCGACGCGGCCCCCCGGCGACGGGGTGACGCAGGTGGCCGCCGGGCGTACGGAGCCGGGCGGGGGGCTCTGAGAGACTGGGCGGGATGAGCCAGACACCGCCACCGCAGCCCGCACCGCCGAGAGCCCGCGCCGAGGTCGATCTCGGCGCGCTGCGCGCCAACGTCCGCGCGCTGCGCGCTCGCGCCCCGCGCGCCGCGCTGATGGCCGTCGTCAAGTCCGACGCCTACGGCCACGGCATGGTCCCCTGCGCCCGCGCCGCCCTCGCGGCCGGCGCCGGCTGGCTGGGCACCGCCACCCCGCACGAGGCGCTCGCCCTGCGCGCCGCGGGCATCGGCGGCCGGATCATGTGCTGGCTGTGGACACCCGGCGACCCCTGGCGCGCCGGCATCGAGGCGGACCTCGACATGTCGGTGAGCGCCATGTGGGCCCTCACCGAGGTCACGGCCGCCGCCCGGGAGGCCGGCCGCCCCGCCCGCGTCCAGCTCAAGGCCGACACCGGCCTCGGCCGCAGCGGCTGCGCCCCCGCCGACTGGCCTGCCCTGGTCGCCGCCGCCCGAGCCGCCGAGGCCGAGGGCCTGATCAAGGTCACCGGCCTCTGGTCCCACTTCGCGTGCGCCGACGAGCCGGGCCACCCCTCGATCGCCGCCCAGCTCCACGTCTTCCGCGACCTGCTGGACCACGCCGAGAAGGCCGGGATCGACCCCGAGGTGCGCCATATCGCCAACTCCCCGGCGACCCTCACCCTTCCGGAGTCCCACTTCGACCTGGTCCGCACGGGCATCGCCGTCTACGGCGTCTCACCCGCCCCCGAACTCGGCACGCCCGCCGAACTCGGCCTGCGCCCGGTGATGACGCTCGCCGCCTCCCTGGCGCTGGTCAAGCACGTCCCGGCGGGCCACGGGGTCAGCTACGGCCACCACTACGTCACCGGGCGCGAGACGACCCTCGGCCTGGTCCCGCTCGGCTACGCGGACGGCATCCCGCGCCACGCCTCCGGCACCGGCCCGGTCCTGGTAGGCGGCGAGTGGCGACGGGTCGCCGGGCGGGTGGCGATGGACCAGTTCGTCGTGGATCTCGGTGGGCAGACGGTCGACGAGGGCAGCGAGGTGCTGCTCTTCGGCCCGGGCGACCGGGGCGAACCGACCGCGGAGGACTGGGCGCGGGCGGCGGGCACGATCGGGTACGAGATCGTCACCCGCATCGGCTCCCGGGTGCCCCGCGTCCACCTCGACCCGGACCCGGAGACGGACCCGGACCCCGAGTCCGTCCCGGAAGCGGACGCGGAAACGGGCCCCGCCCCGGCGGGGGCCACCGCCCGCTGACGGACCCCGACCCAGCCCGACCCCCAGCCCGGCACCCGGACCCGGACCAGCACCCGGACCGCCACGCACGACGCGTCGACGAGACGAACAGGAGAGGCACGGTGAGCGAGACCAGCACGGGGGACGTCGCCGAGGCCGCCGCGGCGGTCGCGGCGGCGGGCAGTTGGCGCCGCGCGGGCGTCGCCGGAGCCGCGATAGGCGTGATCGCCGCCGGCGCCGCGGCGGGCGTCGCGATCGAACGCCTCACCGTCGGCCGCGGCATGCGCAAGAAGGCCCGCCTCGCCCTCGACGCGACGGGACCCTACGGCTCCCTGCGCGGTGTCCCCGGCCGCGCGGTCGCCGACGACGGCACGGTCCTCTACTACGAGGTCGACGACGTCGACCCGGAGGCGGCCGCGCCCCGGCGCCGGCGCCTCTTCGGCCGCAAGGCGCCCGCGCCCGTCACCGTCGTGTTCAGCCACGGCTACTGCCTGAGCCAGGACTCCTGGCACTTCCAGCGGGCCGCCCTGCGCGGACTCGTGCGGACCGTCCACTGGGACCAGCGCAGCCACGGCCGCTCGGCCCGCGGCACGGCCCAGTCCGGCCCCGGCGCGGTGCCGGTCTCCATCGACCAGCTCGGCCGGGACCTGAAGGCCGTGATCGACGCCGCCGCCCCCGAGGGCCCACTGGTCCTCGTCGGGCACTCCATGGGCGGTATGACGATGATGGCGCTCGCCGCGCACTTCCCCGAGCTGGTGCGGGACCGGGTGGTCGCCGCGGCCTTCGTCGGCACCTCGGCCGGCCGCCTCGGCGAGGTCAACTACGGGCTGCCGGTCGCGGGCGTCAACGCCGTGCGCCGGGTCCTGCCGGGTGTGCTGAAGGCCCTCGGCTCCCAGGCCGAGCTGGTCGAGCGGGGCCGCCGGGCCACCGCCGACCTGTTCGCCGGGCTGATCAAGCGGTACTCGTTCTCGTCCAGGGACGTGGACCCGGCCGTCGCCCGCTTCGCGGAGCGCATGATCGAGTCCACCCCGATCGACGTGGTCGCCGAGTTCTACCCGGCCTTCACCGAGCACGACAAGTCCGAGGCGCTGGACGTGTTCGCCGGCGGCCCGGTCCTCGTCCTCGCGGGCGACAAGGACCTGGTCACGCCCAGTACGCACAGCGAGGCCATCGCCGACCGGCTGCCCGACGCGGAGCTGGTCGTCGTCCCGGACGGCGGCCATCTGGTCATGCTGGAGCACCCGGAGGCCGTCACGGACCGGCTGGCGGACCTGCTGGTGCGGGCGGGCGCGGTGCCGGCAGCGGCTAACGTTGGCAGCTATGGAAGCACTGCACAGCCCGGCGGCTGACCCGGCCGCCGCATCCCCCGCCGACCGGGGCGAGGCGTCGTCCGCGTCCCCCGTCGAGGTCCGTTCCGTCCGCGTCACGGTCGACTCCCCGGAGCGGATGCGGGTCCTGGGGCGCGCGCTGGCGGAGCGCCTGCGTCCCGGGGACCTGGTGATGCTCACGGGCGAACTGGGCGCGGGCAAGACGACGCTCACCCGCGGCCTGGGGGAGGGGCTCGGGGTGCGGGGCGCGGTCACCTCGCCGACCTTCGTCATCGCCCGGGTGCACCCGCCGCTGGCCGCCGGGCCGGCACTGGTCCACGTCGACGCGTACCGCCTGGGCGGCGGGCTCGACGAGATGGAGGACCTCGATCTCGACGTCTCGCTGCCCGAGTCCGTGGTGGTCGTGGAGTGGGGCGACGGCAAGGTGGAGGACCTCTCGGAGGACCGCCTCCACGTCCTGATCCACCGCACCTCGGGCGACACCGACGACGACCGCCGCGAGGTGACCCTGCACGGGTACGGGCCGCGCTGGGCGGACGCGGACCTGGCCGGCCTCACCGCCCCGGACGCCCCCACGGCCTGATCCGGGCCCGCTGCACCGCCGGACCTGCACCGGCACCCGCTCCCGCCGCCGCTCCACCCGTTTCCGAGCCCCGCTCCGGCCCGCCGTGCCCCACCCGCGCCGTGCGTTCCGACAAGGTGTCGGGAAATTGTTGCGCGGGTGGCCTTCTGCGTGATGACATGGGGGCAAGACTTGGTTAGGTATACCTCACCACGCCTGCCCCAGGAGCCCAGGAGGCGTCCATGCCGGCATCGGAGCGCGAAGCACAGTCCCCCCGGCCGTCGTCCGAGGCGGATCCCCGGCCGCCCGCCGGCCTGTCCATGCGCGATCTGCTGGCGTCCTGCGCCGCGGCGAGCGCCGTCTCCACCCCGCCGCGCGAGCTGCCCCGCACCGCCGCGCCCCGGGAGACGGCACACGACCACCGCGACGCCGCCTGAGCGGGAGCCCGCGGACCGCCCGGACCGTGATTCCCGAGGCGCGTTGCGGGACGACGACTCAGTTGCGGGACGACGACTTACGGGACGACGACGACCTTCGAGCCGATCGTCGCGAACTTCCACATCGCGTCCCCGTCCGCCCGCGTCATCCGGACGCCGCCCGTCTTCTTCGACGGGTCCGGGCCGGCCATCGAGCCGTCCACGGCGGCGCTGAACCCGATCGCCACCCGGTCGACCACCGCGAAGCGCACGACGTGCTCGATCGGCACCCCGTCCGAACCGGCGACCTTGCCCGAGCGCGAGGTGACCGCGTAGGACCCGGGCCGCGGGTTCACCGTCGAGGGCATCACCTCGAAGGTCCGCGGCTTGCCCTCCTCGCCGACCAGCCAGACGCGGCGGTCGCCGAGCCGGTACACGACCCGCTCACCGGTCCCGGAGTCGGCCGGCACGGCCAGCGGGTCCTTCGCCTTCTCCTCGGGCCCGCCCGAGGCCTTCGCGGACGGGACCGCCTGCGGGCGCTTCGACGCGTCGAGGCTGTCGGGGACGTTGGCCTGCGCCTGGTACGCGAGGAACCCGACGACGGCCAGCGCCGCCGCCGTGAGCCCGGCCACGAGTCCCGAGCTGCTCCGTGCCACCGTGTCCCGCCTTTCGCCCGCACATCCCGATCGTGGTGACGGTAGCAGCAGCCGTCGTGTTCGAGCGGGCACCGTGCCCGCTCCCCGGGAGCCGTAGGCTGTTCGCGTGCTCTTGCTCGCCATGGATACCGCCACCGCCGCCGTCACCGCCGCCCTGCACGACGGCTCCTCCGTCGTCGCCGAGTCCACCCGCGTGGACGCCCGCAGACACGGTGAGCTGCTGCTTCCCGCCGTCGACCGGGTGCTCGGCGAGGCCGGGACGAAGCTCGACGCCGTCACCGGGATCGTGGTCGGCGTCGGCCCGGGGCCGTACACCGGGCTGCGCGTGGGGCTGGTGACCGCGACGACCTTCGCGTCCGCCCTGGGTGTCCCCGTCCACGGCGTCTGCACCCTCGACGGCCTCGCGTACGCCTCCGGTCTGGAGGAGCCCTTCACGGTGGCGACGGACGCGCGGCGCAAGGAGGTCTACTGGGCCCGGTACGCCGACGCCCGCACCCGCCTCACCGACGCCGCCGTGGACCGGCCCGCCGACATCGCCGAGCAGGTCGCGGGGCAGCCCGCGGTCGGCGCGGGCGCGCTGCTGTACCCGGAGACCTTCCCGGACGCGCGCGGGCCCGAGCACGTCAGCGCGGCGGCCCTCGCCTCCCTGGCCGCCGAACGCCTGGCGGCGGGCGGGGACGGCGGCTCCGGGGACGGCTTCCTGGACCCGCTCCCGCTGTACCTGCGCCGCCCCGACGCCCAGGTGCCGAAGAACTACAAGGTGGTCACCCCCCGGTGAACACGGCCGTCCTGCGGGAGATGCGCTGGTGGGACATCGGGCCGGTGCTGGAGCTGGAATACGCCCTGTTCCCCGAGGACGCCTGGTCGGAGGGGATGTTCTGGTCCGAACTCGCCCACGCCCGGGGTGCCGGGGCCACCCGCCGCTATGTCGTCGCCGAACTGGACGGCGCCCTGGTCGGCTACGCGGGCCTCGCCGCGGCCGGCGGGCTCGGGGACGTGCAGACCATCGCCGTCGACAAGAGCCAGTGGGGCACCGGGCTCGGCGCCCGGCTGCTCACCGACCTCCTCCAGCACGCCACCGCCTTCGAGTGCGACGAGGTCTTCCTCGAAGTGCGCGTGGACAACACCAGGGCGCAGAAGCTGTACGAGCGCTTCGGCTTCGTGCCGATCGGATTCCGCCGCGGCTACTACCAGCCCGGCAACATCGACGCCCTCGTGATGCGCCTGACCGTCCAAGGAACAGAGAACCCCTCCCATGGCTGACGAACCGCTCGTACTCGGTATCGAGACCTCCTGCGACGAGACCGGGGTCGGTGTCGTCCGAGGCACCACCCTGCTCGCCGACGCCATCGCCTCCAGCGTGGACACGCACGCGCGGTACGGCGGCGTCGTGCCCGAGATCGCCTCCCGCGCCCACCTGGAGGCCATGGTCCCCACCATCGAGCGCGCCCTCGCCGAGGCCGGCGTCTCGGCGCGCGACCTGGACGGCATCGCCGTCACCGCCGGACCGGGCCTCGCGGGCGCGCTGCTGGTCGGCGTCTCGGCGGCGAAGGCGTACGCGTACGCCCTGGGCAAGCCGCTGTACGGGGTGAACCACCTGGCCTCGCACATCTGCGTGGACCAGCTGGAGCACGGGCCGCTGCCGGAGCCGACGATGGCCCTGCTGGTGTCCGGCGGGCACTCCTCGCTGCTGCTCGCGCCGGACATCACGGCCGATGTGCGGCCCATGGGCGCGACGATCGACGACGCGGCGGGGGAGGCGTTCGACAAGATCGCACGCGTGCTCGACCTGGGCTTCCCGGGCGGGCCGGTGATCGACCGGCTGGCGAAGGAGGGCGACCCGGAGGCGATCGCCTTCCCGCGCGGCCTGAGCGGTTCCCGGGACCCGGCGTACGACTTCTCCTTCTCCGGGCTGAAGACCGCCGTGGCGCGCTGGATCGAGGCGAAGCGGGCGGCGGGCGAGGAGGTGCCGGTGCGGGACGTGGCGGCCTCCTTCCAGGAGGCGGTGGTCGATGTGCTGACCCGCAAGGCGGTCCGGGCATGCAAGGACGAGGGCGTGGACCATCTGATGATCGGCGGCGGGGTCGCGGCCAACTCCCGGCTGCGCGCGCTGGCCCAGGAGCGGTGCGAGCGGGCGGGCATCCGGCTGCGGGTGCCGCGTCCGAAGCTGTGCACGGACAACGGGGCGATGGTCGCCGCGCTGGGTGCGGAGATGGTGGCCCGGAACCGGCCGGCCTCGGACTGGGAGCTGTCGGCCGACTCCTCCCTCCCGGTGACCGACCCCCATGTGCCCGGCGCACATGGTGCGGCGGCACATGGGTCGGACGCACATGGGGGCCACACACATGGCCACGACCACGATCACGACCATCTGCACGAACTCAGCAAGGAGAACCTGTACCCGTGAGCGTCGTCGCCCTGATGTGGGAGGCCCGCGCCACCGAGGGCCGCGGCGCCGAACTCCTGGAGTGGGCGCGGGCCCAGGTCCTGGCCCGGGAGCCCCTGCGCCGCGAGACCTTCCGCGCGGGCGGCGACCGGGTCCTCGTCATCACCTGGTGGGAGACCCCGGACCCGACCGCGGACCTCCCCGAACTCCCGGAACCGGCCGCGGGCGCGGTCACCCGCCCGGTGCACCGCTGGCGCTTCGAGTCGGTGGACGTCTCGCTCCCGGGCCCGGGCCACGGGTAGCCCGCGGCCTTCCCCGCGCGCCCCTTCGTCCGGTCACCGGTGGTGGGCTGCCAGATGGGCGTTTCCCATGTCCACGACGACCCGCAGAGCCCGAGGCGTCACGCTTTCGTCGAAGGACAGGAACCGCTCCCTGAAGTGCGAGGACGCGGCGCACAGGTGCAGGGCCGTCTGCGCCTGCGCCACGAAGGGCACCAACTCCTCGTCGCAGCACGGGTGCTCCCCGTCGATCCGGGCCCGCAGGGCCGCCTCGAAGGAGTCGTGCTCGCCGTCGTACGCCCAGGTGTCCAGGCTCCGCAGCAGCGGGAACCGTGCCACCGCTTCCCACCTGGCCAGCGGCACGGTGTCGTACCCGGCGGGCCCCGCCCGGTCCGACGCCCGCAGCAGCCCGGCGAGTTCCCCCAGGAACCCGGGGACGCTCAGCTGCCCCGCCGCCCCGAGCCAGGCCCGGCGGGCGTACTCGGGGCAGCCCGCGAAGAACTCCTCGGAGAACGTGACCGCCAGGTAGTCGGCCTGGGACGCCAGGGGCTGCAGCACCGCGCGCCACGGTTCCTCCCAGTACGCCGCCCCCAGCACCCGCCGCAGACGCGCGACCTCCCGTTCCGGCGGCTCACCGTCCCGGCACACCACGGCGACCAGCTGGAAGAGCGGGCCGCCGGTGAAGACGCCCTCGGGGTGCAGGGCCACCGCGCTCACCTTCCTCCGGGCCGTACCGGCCGGCCCAGCAGCATCGACGGGGCGCCGTCCGTGCGGGTCAGGAAGACGGTGGCCGCGTTCGGGCCCTGGGGCTTCATCCTGCGGCGGAGTTCCTCCGGTTCGACGGCGGAGCCGCGCTTCTTCACCGTCAGGGTGCCCACCTCGCGCTCCCGGAGCAGGGTCTTCAGGCGCTTCACGCCGAACGGCAGGACGTCGGTGATCTCGTACGCGGTCGCATACGGCGTCGGGCGCAGTTCGTCGGAGGTGATGTAGGCGATGGTGGCGTCGATCAGGCCGCCGGAGAGGTCCTCGGCCGCCTCGGCGACGAGGTGGGCGCGGATGACCGCGCCGTCCGGCTCGTAGAGGTAGCGGCCCACCTCGCGCACCGCAGGGTCCGGCAGGCCCCGGCCGAGGAGGGTGTGCGGGCCCGGGAGGAGGGTCGCCCGGACCGCGCCCGGGGCGGTGCCGAACCAGAGGACGGCCTCCTTCACGTCGCCCCCGTCCGAGATCCACTCCGCCTCGGCGTCCTCGGGCACGGCCTCGTGGGGGATGCCGGGGGCGACCTTGAGGGCGGCGTGCGGGCGGGCGCGGGCCGCCTCGACGGCCCAGGACAGGGGCGGGGAGTACGCCTCCGGGTCGAAGATCCGGCCCCGCCCGCCGCGCCGGGCCGGGTCCACGAAGACGGCGTCGTACCCGGAGGTGTCGACGTCCGCCACGTCGCCGCAGCGGACCTCGATCAGGCCGGCGAGCCCCAGAGCCTCCGCGTTGGCGCGGGCGGTCGCCGCGGTGAGCGGGTCGCGGTCCACGGCGAGGACCCGGATGCCGGCGCGGGCCAGGGCGAGCGCGTCGCCGCCGATGCCGCCGCAGAGGTCGGCGACGCTGCGCACCCCGAGCGCGGCGAACCGGCGGGCCCGGTGCTCCGCGACCGCGCGGCGGGTGGACTGCTCGACGCCGTTCGGGGTGAAGAACATCCGCCCCGCGTCCTCGGCGCCGAACTTCGCGGCGGCCCGCTGCCGGAGCCTGGCCTGTCCGAGGGCCGCCGAGACGAGCGCGGCCGGGTGGTCACGGCGCAGCCGGGTGGCGAGGGCCAGCTCCTCGGCGGGGTCGTGGTCGGCGAGGGAGGCGAGCAGGTCGGCCCCCTGCCCGGTGCGCAGGGCGGCGAGGGCGGCGAGCGGGTCCTGCGGGTCGAGCGGGTCGAGGTCGTTCACCGGCCCATTGTCCACCGGGAGTCCCCGGCCCCCGGCCCCCGCCCGCGCACCGGCCCGGCCCCCGCCCGCGCACCGGCCCGGGCCCGGGCCGCGCACCGGTCCGAGCCCCCGCCCACCCGGCCCGGCCCCGCCCATCACCCTCCCTCCGCCCGCCCCGCGCCCGCCCCCTGTCCGCCGCCCGGGGGACGGTCGGCCCCCGCGGGCGGTGTCGGCCGGGCACGGGGACGGTCCGCTGACAGGATGCGACGCCATGCAACTAGTACGACAAAAGGGAAAGCTGATGACTTTTCGTGTGCGAGCGGCCCTCGCGGCGTTCGTCGTCGCCGCCCTGGGCGCGGGCTGCGCCGCCGAGACGCGCGGGACGGACCCGGCCGCGACCCCCGCGGCCGGCACCAGGGCCGAGGAGGAGCGCCGGGCCGCCGAGGAGGAAGGGGCGGCCGGTGCCCTGGCCGTGCAGGCCGAGAAGGTGCGCCGCGCCCAGGCGGCCCGCGCGGTCGCGGCGAAGAAGTGGGGCCTGGCCAAGACCCCGCTCGCCGCGCCCCCGCCCCCCGCCGCCAAACCGCGCATCACCACCCGCAAGGGCTTCGAGGTCACCGGCGGCGCGGGTCTGCCGCCCGTCTTCACCACCGTCCCCACCAAGGAGAAGATCGTCTTCCTGACGATCGACGACGGCGCGGAGAAGGACCCGGAACTGCTGCGGATGCTGTCCGAGCTCCGGATCCCGTACAGCGCCTTCCTCAGCGACTACGTCATCAACGACGACTACGCCTACTTCGAGAAGATGCGCGACAGCGGGGTGGCGCTGCACAACCACACCCTCAACCACCGCTATCTGCCGGGCCTGTCGTACGCGCAGCAGAAGCGCGAGATCTGCGGCCAGCAGGAGAAGCTCCAGAAGCGCTACGGCACCCGGCCGCGCCTGTTCCGCCCGCCGTACGGCAACTACAACGGCGACACGCTGCGGGTCGCCAAGTCCTGCGGCGTCGAGGCGGTGCCGCTGTGGGCGGCCGAGGCGTTCCCGGACCGCATGGAGTGGCGCGAGTGGGACCGGGACCTGCACCCGGGCGACATCATCCTCACCCACTTCCGCGGCAAGGGGGCCTGGAAGGGCTCGATGCCCGACATGATCCGCCAGGTCATGCGGACGGTCACCGACAAGGGGTACGCCGTGGCCAAGCTGGAGGACTACGTCTGAACCGCGCGCCCGGGTCAGGGGCGCGACACCGATACAGCCCTCCGCGCCGCGCCGCGGAGGGCTGTATTGGCACTCCGCTTGACCGAGTGCTAATCGCAGTCATAGTCTCGCTCCTGGCACTCACCACTGGAGAGTGCCAACACAGCGACGGGCAGGTCCGGCACCCGCGACGACGGATCCACCTGGTCGCCACCTCAGATCAATTGACCCCGTGAGATCTCCGAAGGGGGAGGTCGGATCGTGACGACCGCCAGCTCCAAGGTTGCCATCAAGCCGCTCGAGGACCGCATTGTGGTCCAGCCGCTCGACGCCGAGCAGACCACGGCCTCTGGCCTGGTTATTCCGGACACCGCCAAGGAGAAGCCCCAGGAGGGCGTCGTCCTGGCCGTGGGCCCGGGCCGCTTCGAGAACGGCGAGCGTCTTCCGCTCGACGTGAACGTCGGCGATGTCGTGCTCTACAGCAAGTACGGCGGCACCGAAGTGAAGTACAGCGGCGAGGAGTACCTCGTCCTCTCGGCTCGCGACGTGCTCGCGATCGTCGAGAAGTAATTCACCGATTTGCTTTCGAACCGCGCCCCTGGTCACCCCGCTGATTGCCGGGCGGCGAGGGGCGCGGCTCGTTTCGAGAGGACTTGAGAAAGCTCCATGGCGAAGATCCTGAAGTTCGACGAGGACGCCCGTCGCGCCCTTGAGCGCGGCGTCAACAAGCTTGCCGACACCGTCAAGGTGACGATCGGCCCCCGCGGCCGCAACGTCGTCATCGACAAGAAGTTCGGCGCTCCCACCATCACCAACGACGGTGTGACCATCGCCCGCGAGGTCGAGGTCGAGGACCCGTACGAGAACCTCGGCGCCCAGCTGGTGAAGGAGGTGGCGACCAAGACCAACGACATCGCGGGTGACGGCACCACCACCGCCACCGTGCTGGCCCAGGCCCTGGTCCGCGAGGGTCTGCGCAACGTCGCCGCCGGCGCCTCCCCGGCCGCCCTGAAGAAGGGCATCGACGCCGCCGTCAAGGCCGTCTCCGACGAACTGCTGGCGACCGCGCGCCCGATCGACGAGAAGTCCGACATCGCCGCCGTCGCCGCGCTCTCCGCGCAGGACCAGCAGGTCGGCGAGCTCATCGCCGAGGCGATGGACAAGGTCGGCAAGGACGGTGTCATCACCGTCGAGGAGTCCAACACCTTCGGTCTGGAGCTGGACTTCACCGAGGGCATGGCCTTCGACAAGGGCTACCTGTCGCCGTACATGGTGACCGACCAGGAGCGCATGGAGGCCGTCCTCGACGACCCGTACATCCTGATCCACCAGGGCAAGATCTCCTCCATCCAGGACCTGCTGCCGCTGCTGGAGAAGGTCATCCAGGCCGGCGCCTCCAAGCCGCTGCTGATCATCGCCGAGGACGTCGAGGGCGAGGCCCTGTCGACCCTGGTGGTCAACAAGATCCGCGGCACCTTCAACGCGGTGGCCGTCAAGGCCCCCGGCTTCGGCGACCGCCGCAAGGCGATGCTCGGCGACATGGCCACCCTCACCGGTGCCACCGTCATCGCCGAGGAGGTCGGCCTCAAGCTCGACCAGGCCGGTCTGGACGTGCTGGGCACCGCCCGCCGCGTCACCGTCACCAAGGACGACACCACGATCGTCGACGGCGGCGGTGAGTCGGCCGACGTGGCCGGCCGTGTCAACCAGATCAAGGCCGAGATCGAGAGCACGGACTCCGACTGGGACCGCGAGAAGCTCCAGGAGCGCCTCGCGAAGCTGGCCGGCGGCGTGTGCGTGATCAAGGTCGGCGCCGCCACCGAGGTGGAGCTGAAGGAGAAGAAGCACCGTCTGGAGGACGCCATCTCCGCGACCCGCGCCGCGGTCGAGGAGGGCATCGTCTCCGGTGGTGGCTCCGCGCTCGTCCACGCCGTCAAGGTGCTGGACGGCAACCTCGGCAAGGAGGGCGACGAGGCCACCGGTGTCGCCGTCGTCCGCCGCGCCGCCGTCGAGCCGCTGCGCTGGATCGCCGAGAACGCCGGCCTGGAGGGCTACGTCATCACCTCCAAGGTGGCGGAGCTGGAGAAGGGCAACGGCTTCAACGCCGCGACCGGCGAGTACGGCGACCTGGTCAAGGCCGGCGTCATCGACCCGGTCAAGGTGACCCGTTCCGCGCTCGAGAACGCCGCCTCCATCGCCTCCCTGCTGCTCACGACCGAGACCCTGGTCGTCGAGAAGCCGGCCGAGGAGGAGGCCGACGCGGGCCACGGCGGCCACGGCCACAGCCACTGAGGCATCCGGCCGCGCCCCCACGGGCGCGGCCGCGGCAAGGCCCCCGTCCCGCGAGTGCGGGGCGGGGGCCCTGCCGTGTTCCGCCGTTCGTGGTTCCGCCGGGCGTACGTGCTCAGGCCGCGCCGAGCTGGTGCATCAGGCCGAGCCGGTCGTAGTGCCACCAGCCCTCGGCGATCCGCCCGCCGTGGAAGCGGAAGAGGACCGTCCCGGTCATGGCGCACTGCTCGCCGGTCGCCGGGATCCCCTCGAACTCGCCCTTGTGCCACCCGGTCCAGGTCCACAGCAGGACCACGTCCTCGCCCTCGGCGACCTGGCGGTCGAGTTCGAAGGAGAAGTCGAACGCGGCCCGCCAGGCGAGGAGTTCACGGCGGACCGCCTCCGGACCGCGGGCCCCGCCAGGGGCGGGCGGCTCGCCGGGCCGGGCCGCGGTCTCCGGGACCTCGTCCGGGCCGTGCCTCCGGTAGTTGGCGGCGAACACCTCGCCCAGCGCGTCCAGGTTCCCGCCGTTGGCGATCTCGTGGAAGAAGCGCCGGGCCACGGCCGCGTTCCGCTCCTCCGGCTCCGCGAACGGCTCTACGACCGCTTCCGCGATCGGTTCCGGCTCCGGTTCCATGGCGCTCCCAGCGTCGGCGGACGGACGGGACGACGCGTCCATTTTAGTGACGCCCACCACATTCCGCCCCGCGTGTCCGCCCCGTGTGTCCGCCCCGGGGCTCATGCCCCGCGCGCCCCGGGGCGCCCCCGCCTCACTTCGGGCCGTACTTGCGGCCCGTCCGCGAGGTCAGCCCGCCCAGCAGGCTCCGGGGCGTCAGCTTCACCACGCCCATCAGCGCCTTGTACCGGGGGTCCGGGATCGACAGGGACTTGCCCTTCGCCAGGTCCGCCAGCGCGGCCGCCACCAGCTTGTCGGCGTCCAGCCACATCCAGCCGGGGATGTTGTCCGTTCCCATCCCCGCCCGCTGGTGGAACTCGGTCCGCACGAAGCCGGGGCAGAGGGCCATCAGCCGCACCCCGGAGCCCGCCAGGTCCCGCGCCGCGCCCTGGGTGAACTGCACGACCCACGCCTTGGACGCCCCGTAGGTGCCGCGCGGCACGAACGCGGCCACGGACGCCACGTTCACCACCCCGCCGCGCCCGCGCTCCCGCATCGACTCCGTCGCGGCGGCGGTCAGCCGCAGGACCGCCTCGCAGTGCACCTTCAGCATCGTGAGCTCGTCCGCCATGGGGACGTCGAGGAACCGGCCCTTGTTGCCGAAGCCGGCGTTGTTGACCAGCAGGTCGACGGGGTGCCGGCGGTCGGCGAGCCGCTGCTCGACCGCGGTGATCCCGGCCTCCGCGGACAGGTCGGCGGTCAGCACCTCGGCCTCGATGCCGTGGCGGTCGTGCAGTTCGGTGGCCTGCTCGCGCAGCCGTGCGGTGTCACGGGCGACCAGCACCAGGTTGTGGCCGTCGGCCGCGAGCCGTCGGGCGAAGGCGGCCCCGATGCCCGCGGTCGCTCCCGTGATCAGTGCAGTTGTCATAGGCGGCACGTTAGTGGTCCCGGTGTCGGCACCGGGTGAGAGGGCCGATCCGCAAGACGGGCCCCGGGCCCATGTGCTGTCAGCGGGCGCCCTCGCCCGCCACCGCGTCGCCGTACTTCTCCGCGTAGGCGCGGGCGGCCCGCAACTGCTCGGGGTGCAGCGCCTCGCCCGCCGCCAGCACCCGGGGCAGCAGGGTGCGCTCCACGGTCTCGGCCCGGAACGACATCGCGACCGTCACCTCGTGGTCCGGCCGGTGCACGACCGCGATCGGGTCGCCCGCCCGGATCTCGCCCGGCACGATCACCCGCAGATACGCGCCGGGGGCCGAGTCCCGCGTGAAGCGCCGCACCCAGCCCCGCTCGCCCAGATGGCTCGCGAAGGTCCGGCAGGGGATGCGCCCGCTGGTGACCTCCAGCACGAGGTCCGCGCCGACGCGCCACCGCTCGCCGATCAGCGCGCCGGTCACGTCCAGACCGCTGGTGGTCAGGTTCTCGCCGAAGGAGCCGTTGGCCAGTGGCCGGCCCAACTCCCGCTCCCAGCGGTCCAGATCCTCGCGCGCGAAGGCGTACACCGCCTGGTCGCTGCCACCGTGGTGACGCAGGTCGGAGATCTCGTCCCCGGCCAGCCCGCTGCCGCCCTCCCCCTTGGGACCCGGGTCGCGGACGAGGACGGGGCCCTCGACGGGCCGCTTGTCGATGCCGGTCGCGCCGTTGTCGGCGTAGTCGGCAGGGCGGAGGGGACCCGCGTTCACGGTGAGAAGCTGCATGGGGGCACGCTAACCCGCATTCGCTCAAAGAAACCAGGCGATATTTCTCGCATACCCCAAGGCTCCCTTATGCTCGACGGGTGATCGAAGCCCGCCATCTCCGTGTCCTGCGCGCCGTCGCCGCCACCGGCTCCTTCTCCGCCGCGGCCCGTGAACTGGGCTGCACCCAGCCCGCGGTCAGCCAGCAGATGAAGGCCCTGGAAACCTCCGCGGGTACCCCGTTGCTGATCCGCACCGGCCGGGAGATGCGCCTCACCCAGGCCGGGGAGGTGCTGGTCCGGCACGCCGCCGGCATCCTCGCCGGGCTGACGGCGGCCGAGGAGGAGATCGCCGCGATCGCGGGCCTGCGGGCCGGACGGGTCCGGCTGGTGTCCTTCCCGAGCGGCAGCTCCACCCTGGTCCCCACCGCCCTGGCCGCCCTGCGCACCGACCACCCCGGCACCCGGGTCTCCCTGGTGGACGCGGAGCCGCCCCGCTCCGTCGAGATGCTCCGGGAGGGGGACTGTGACATCGCGGTGGCCTTCCGGTACGGCGGCGCCGGGGCCGAGTGGGACGACCTGGTGGTCCGGCCGCTGCTGACCGACCGGCTCGTCGGCCTGGTGCCCGAGGCGCACCCGCTGGCGGACGCGGGGACGGTGGCGATCGGGGACCTCGCGGAGGAGTCCTGGATCGCGGGCTGTCCCCGCTGCCGCCGCCAGCTCGTGGAGGTGTGCGAGGAGGCGGGCTTCGCGCCCCGTATCGACTTCGCCACCGACGACTACCCGGCGGTGATCGGCCTGGTGGGCGCCGGTCTCGGCGTCGCGGTGCTGCCGGAACTCGCCCTGGAGTCGGTGCGCCCCAAGGGGGTGCGCACGGTGGCGGTGGACCCCCCGGTGCACCGCGAGATCGTGGCGCTCACCCTCCCGGACCTGTCGCAGGTCCCGGCGGTGGCGGCCACCCTCGACCGCCTGGCGCGGGCGGCCGCGCGCTGACGGGCCGGCGGCCCGGGGCGGGTACGGGCGGCCTGAGCGGGTCCGGGGCCCGGACCGGCGGGGCGGCGGGCGCGGCCAGGACCACACGCGCGGCTTCGCCCTCGCGTGCAGGAACGTTTCTTCGATAAGTCGTCGTGTGCGGGTGTCAGCCGCGGGCGGTGCCCCCGGCACTCGTCGCGGGGACCAGACGGTGGCGGGCCCGGCCCATGAGCTCCTCGCGCTCGTCCTCGGTCAGCCCGCCCCAGACCCCGTAGGGCTCGCGGACGGCCAGCGCGTGCGCGGCGCACTCCGCCCGGACCGGGCAGCGCATGCAGACCTCTTTCGCGGAGTTCTCGCGTGCGCTGCGGGCCGCTCCGCGCTCGCCCTCCGGGTGGAAGAAGAGCGAGCTGTCGACCCCGCGGCAGGCCGCGAGGAGCTGCCAGTCCCACAGATCGGCGTTGGGTCCGGGAAGGCGAGAGAAATCTGCCATAGCGCATGTCCCCTTGAAACCGTGCTGGTTGGAGGGCCCTGGGTGGAACAGGGCCGGTAGGAACGGGCGGGGCCACGGGCCGGTGAGTGCCCGGATCAGCGTCCCGCGCTGTGCCAACGACCGTACATCTCCTGTGTAAGTAGATGTAAATATGACTCATTGCGAATCTAGCCATAGACACCAGCTAAAGGGAAGAAAACCGTCTGAATGGGGCACGATCTCCCGGTGGCGGCCGGATGCGGGCCCGACGCCGGTGCGGTGACCTGCGGCGCTTCCCTCCGTAGGGGTCCGCTCACGCACGGTGCGAAGAGGTTCACCCGAGCCGTAACTCTTTCGAGTGACCATCGTTGAGAGAGCGAGGCGGTTGAAAGAAGAAGCTGTCGGGCACATGTCCGACAGCGTTCAACCGCACAGGTGACGAAACGTACCCAGCCTGGAGGCTCAAGGTGACGCGCATTGGCTGCGAGAGCCACGGAGGTCAGTCATGACGTCCGTCCTCGTCTGCGACGACTCCCCGCTTGCCCGAGAGGCGCTGCGCCGCGCGGTCGCGACCGTGCCCGGCGTCGAGCGCGTGACGACCGCGGCCAACGGGGAGGAAGTCCTCCGCCGCTGGGGCGCCGACCGCTCGGATCTCATCCTGATGGACGTGCGCATGCCCGGCCTGGGTGGTGTCGAAACGGTCCGCCGGCTGCTGTCGGCCGACCCCGGCGCGCGGATCATCATGCTCACCGTCGCCGAGGACCTCGACGGCGTCGCCCTCGCCGTCGCGGCCGGCGCCCGCGGCTATCTGCACAAGGACGCCTCGCGCGCCGAACTGCGCGCCACGGTCACCCAGGCGCTCGCCGACCCCACCTGGCGGCTCGCCCCGCGCCGGCTCCGCTCGGCCGAGATGGGCGCCGCGCCCACCCTCACCGCGCGGGAGATCCAGGTGCTCGAAGGCATGAGCCACGGCCGCTCCAACGCCGAGATCGGCCGGGAGCTGTTCCTCTCCGAGGACACGGTCAAGACGCACGCCAGGCGGCTGTTCAAGAAGCTCGGCGCCTCGGACCGGGCACACGCGGTGGCGCTCGGATTCCGGTGGGGCCTGGTCCGCTGAGTGGGCCGGCACGGGGTGACGGATGCCCGAGGGCATCCGTTTCCCGCGCGATGCCGCATCCTTGAGGTGTGGAGTTCCTCGGGGACGATTCGGTCGAGCGGGAGGGGAGGGCGCAGGAGATGAGTTCCGGCGCACCTGCTCATAACGCTTCGGTGCACAACACGGGAGGCGGTGCCGCGCAGGCGCCGCCGCCGAGGCACGATGGACCGATGCGTGACGACAAGGGGGCCGGCGCCCAGGGCGCCATCGGAGCGCTGGTGCACCGTGCCGTCGACGGCGACGAGCAGGCCACGCACGACCTGCTCGCGCACGTCCATCCGCTGGCACTGCGCTTCTGCCGCTCCCGTCTGAACCGGCTGCCCGGGGACGCGCGCCATTTCGCCGACGACCTCGCCCAGGAGGTCTGCGTGGCGGTGCTCATGGCCCTGCCGCGCTACAAGGACACCGGACGCCCCTTCGAGGCGTTCGTCTTCGCCATCGCCTCGCACAAGGTCGCCGACCTCCAGCGCGCCGCGATGCGCCACCCCGGCTCCACGGCCGTGCCCTCCGACGAGATGCCCGAGCGGCCGGACGACTCCCTCGGGCCCGAGGAGCGGGCGCTCCTCAGTGACGACGCCGAGTGGGCGCGCAAGCTCCTCGCCAATCTGCCGGAGAACCAGCGCGAACTGCTGGTGCTGCGCGTCGCCGTGGGACTGACCGCGGAGGAGACCGGGCAGATGCTGGGGATGTCGCCCGGCGCCGTCCGGGTCGCCCAGCACCGGGCGCTCAGCCGGCTGCGGGCGCTGGCCGAGCAGTAAGGGTCACCGCTCGCGGGTGTCCCTCACGTACACGTAGGAACGTCCAAAGCTGCTCGTGGATCTTGATCGTGGAATGAGACACGGTCGCGGCCCGTTAGCATGGACATCCGCACCGATCAAGGCCATTGGGGAAGGTGTCATGACCAACGTCGACGGAGTGCCCGAGAAATTCGCGACACTCGGGCTGACCTACGACGATGTACTGCTGCTGCCGGGTGCGTCCGAGGTGCTCCCCAACGCGGTCGACACCTCGTCCCGCATCTCCCGGAACGTGCGGGTCAACATCCCGCTGCTCTCCGCGGCGATGGACAAGGTGACCGAGTCCCGGATGGCGATCGCGATGGCCCGGCTGGGCGGCGTCGGCGTGCTGCACCGCAACCTCTCCGTCGAGGACCAGGTCAACCAGGTCGACCTGGTCAAGCGCTCCGAGTCCGGCATGGTCACCGACCCGATCACGGTGCACCCGGACGCGACCCTCGCCGAGGCGGACGCGCTCTGCGCCAAGTTCCGCATCAGCGGCGTCCCCGTCACCGACCAGGCCGGCAAGCTGCTGGGCATCGTGACCAACCGCGACATGGCCTTCGAGTCGGACCGCACGCGCCAGGTGCGCGAGGTCATGACGCCGATGCCGCTGGTCACCGGCAAGGTGGGCATCTCCGGTGTGGACGCCATGGAGCTGCTGCGCCGCCACAAGATCGAGAAGCTGCCCCTGGTCGACGACAAGGGTCTGCTCAAGGGCCTGATCACGGTCAAGGACTTCGTCAAGGCGGAGAAGTACCCGAACGCGGCCAAGGACGCCGAGGGCCGGCTGCTCGTCGGCGCCGCCGTGGGCGCGAGCCCGGAGGCGCTGGAGCGGGCCCAGGCGCTGGCCGGCGCCGGGGTGGACTTCCTGGTCGTCGACACCTCGCACGGCCACAACAGCAACGCGCTGAGCTGGATGTCGAAGATCAAGTCGAGCGTGAACATCGATGTGATCGGCGGCAACGTCGCCACCCGTGACGGCGCGCAGGCGATGATCGACGCCGGTGTCGACGGCATCAAGGTGGGCGTCGGCCCCGGCTCCATCTGCACCACCCGCGTGGTCGCGGGCATCGGCGTCCCGCAGGTCACCGCGATCTACGAGGCGTCCCTCGCGGCGCGGCCCGCCGGTATCCCGCTGATCGGCGACGGCGGCCTCCAGTACTCCGGCGACATCGGCAAGGCCCTCGCGGCCGGCGCGGACACGGTGATGCTCGGCAGCCTGCTCGCGGGCTGCGAGGAGTCGCCCGGCGAGCTGATGTTCATCAACGGCAAGCAGTTCAAGTCGTACCGGGGCATGGGCTCGCTCGGCGCCATGCAGTCCCGTGGCCAGGGCCGGTCCTTCTCCAAGGACCGCTACTTCCAGGCCGACGTCGCCTCCGACGACAAGCTCGTGCCCGAGGGCATCGAGGGCCAGGTGCCCTACCGCGGCCCGCTCGCGAACGTCCTGCACCAGCTGGTCGGCGGTCTGCGCCAGACCATGGGTTACGTGGGCGCCGGCAGCATCGAGGAGATGGAGTCCAAGGGCAGGTTCGTGCGGATCACCTCCGCCGGCCTCAAGGAGAGCCACCCGCACGACATCCAGATGACGGTCGAGGCGCCGAACTACAGCAGGAAGTAGCAGGGTGGGCGGACACCGCCCGGACGCAGTACCCGCTCCCCGGGGGCGGTCCCGGGTCGCCGGGGCCGCCCCCGGGTGTGTGTCGGGGATACTGGTAGCGCCAGACGTAGAGGGAAAGGCCACACACGTGACTGAGATCGAGATCGGGCGCGGCAAGCGCGGGCGCAGGGCGTACGCGTTCGACGACATCGCCGTCGTGCCGAGCCGCCGCACGCGGGACCCGAAGGAGGTCTCGATCGCCTGGCAGATCGACGCCTACCGCTTCGAGCTGCCGTTCCTGGCCGCTCCGATGGACTCGGTCGTGTCCCCGGCGACCGCCATCCGCATCGGTGAGATGGGCGGTCTCGGCGTCCTCAACCTCGAAGGGCTCTGGACGCGTTACGAGGACCCGCAGCCGCTGCTCGACGAGATCGCCGGCCTGGACCCGGAGACCGCCACCCGCCGTCTCCAGGAGATCTACGAGGCGCCGATCAAGGAGGAGCTGATCGGGCAGCGCATCAAGGAGGTGCGCGACTCGGGTGTCGTCACCGCCGCCGCGCTCTCCCCGCAGCGCACCGCGCAGTTCTCCAAGGCCGTGGTCGACGCGGGTGTGGACATCTTCGTCATCCGCGGGACGACCGTCTCCGCCGAGCACGTCTCCGGCGCGGCCGAGCCGCTCAACCTCAAGCAGTTCATCTACGAGCTGGACGTCCCGGTCATCGTCGGCGGCTGCGCCACCTACACGGCCGCGCTGCACCTGATGCGCACCGGCGCCGCGGGTGTGCTGGTCGGCTTCGGCGGTGGCGCCGCGCACACCACGCGGAACGTGCTGGGCATCCAGGTCCCGATGGCGACCGCCGTGGCCGATGTGGCCGCCGCCCGCCGCGACTACATGGACGAGTCCGGCGGCCGGTACGTCCACGTCATCGCGGACGGCGGCGTGGGCTGGTCCGGCGACCTGCCGAAGGCGATCGCCTGCGGTGCGGACGCGGTGATGATCGGCTCCCCGCTGGCCCGTGCGACGGACGCGCCGGGCAAGGGCCGCCACTGGGGCATGGAGGCGGTCCACGAGGACGTGCCGCGCGGCAAGCTGGTGGACCTGGGCATCGTCGGCACCACCGAGGAGGTCCTCGCGGGTCCCTCGCACAGCCCGGACGGGTCCATGAACTTCTTCGGCGCGCTGCGCCGGGCGATGGCGACGACGGGCTACAGCGAGCTCAAGGAGTTCCAGCGCGTCGAGGTCACGGTGGCGGACTCCCAGCACCGTCGCTGACCCGGCGCGGCGCGAGCGCGCTCGCGCCCCGGCTCGGCCCGGCAGCCCGAAAGGCCCGGTACCGCTCGGCGGTACCGGGCCTTTCGGCATGTGCGGCCGGGGAAGGTCAGTCGTTGGCCTTCTTGGCGCCACCGAAGGCGGTGATCGCGGCGATGGCGAGGAAGACCCAGGTCATGGCCTCGGCGGACTCGGACCATGCCGTGGTCAGCAGGTCGAACTGGTCGATGAAGATCTCCGAGAAGGAGGTGTTCAGGTCGTCGGCCACGATCATCGCGATGCCGATGAGCTGGCCGAGGTAGACCGCGCCGACCGCGAGGACCGCGCTGACGATCGGGAGCAGCGGGTTGCGGCCGCCGACCTTGGCCGCGGCGAAGCCGATGAGGAAGCCGACCGCGATGGCCGCGTACCCGACCTCCCGCTCGATGGCCCCGGCGAGCGCGCCATAGGCGCCTGCCGTCACCAGCGCCGCGACGACGGCGACCAGGATGCCGAGGCCGAGCTTCTCGCGGACCGGGGCCGGCGGCGGGACCGGGGCGAACGGTGCGCCCGGCGTACCCGGCGCACCGGGGGCGTTCTGCGCGAACGGGTTGCCGGACGGCGGCGGTACGGGCTGGCCCATGTGAAAGTTCCCCCTGGAGGCGTGAATTGCGTCGCACGAGCGTGCGAGCGGTTCCGGACACTAGCAGTCCGGAACGACACTCCGCCCCTCGGTTACATGACCGTTGCACATGTGTCCGGGCCCCATGTGTGCGCCGCCTATGCGCCGCCTATGTGCCGCGTGCGGGCCGCGTGTGGCCGGGTGTGTGCCGGCGTGTGTGCCGACTACAGCCGGTGTGCGGCCCCCACCGGGGTGGTTCCCCTTGTGTCCAGCAGGAGTTGGGCCTTCACGGCCAGTCCCTGGAGGTCGTAGGTGCGGTGGTTCTGGAGCAGGACCGTCAGATCGGCGCTGGCCGCCGCCTCGTAGAGGGAGTCCGCGCGTGGGACGGGGAGGTCGTGCACGCGCCAGTCGGGGACATGCGGGTCGTGGTAGCTGACCGCCGCGCCCATGTCCCGCAGCCGGCGGGCGATCTCGGTGGCGGGTGACCCCTGGAGGTCGGGCAGATCGGGCTTGTAGGTCACGCCGAGGAGCAGGACCCGGGCGCCGCGCGCGGACTTGCCGTGCTCGTTGAGGAGGGTGGCGCAGCGCTGGATGACGTACTGCGGCATACGGGAGTTGATGTCCTGGGCGAGACCGACCATGCGCAGGCTGCCCCCGGCGGGCGGGAGTCCGCCCGGGTCGAGGGCGACGCCGTGGCCGCCGACGCCGGGTCCCGGCCGGAACGCCTGGAAGCCGAAGGGCTTTGTCTCGGCGCAGCGGATGACGTCCCACAGGTCCACGCCGAGGGTGTGGCAGAGCACCGCCATCTCGTTGACCAGAGCGGTGTTGACGTGCCGGAAGTTGGTCTCCAGGACCTTGACGGTCTCCGCCTCGCGCAGCCCCCGCGCCCGCACCACCTTCTCGGTGAGGCGTCCGTAGAACGCGGCGGCGGACTCGGTGCAGGCGGGGGTGAGGCCGCCGATGACCTTGGGGGTGTTGGCGTAGTGGTGGTCGCGGTTGCCGGGGTCGGTGCGGCTGGGGGAGTAGGCCAGGTGGAAGTCCCGGCCGGCGCGCAGACCGGAGCCCTCCTCCAGGAGGGGGCGCAGGAACTCCTCGGTGGTGCCGGGCGGAACCGCGGATTCGAGGATCACCGTGGTGTACGGGCGGAGCCGGGCGGCCAGGGTGCGGGCCGCGTCGGCGAGGGCGGTGAGGTCGGGGCCGCCGTCGGGGCCGGGCGGGGTGGGCGCGCAGATGACCGCCGTGCGCACCCGGCCCAGTTCGGCGGGGTCGGTGACCGTGCGGAAACCGGCGGAGAGCATCCGTCGCACGTCGGCCGCGGTGACGCCGCCGGCGGGTTCCGGGTGGCCGGGGCCGGGGTGGTAGCCGATGGTCTCGATGCGGGCGGCGACGGCGGCCTGGGCGAGGGGCAGACCGAGGTGGCCGAGGCCGATGACGGCGAGATCTGCGGGCATGGCGGTTGGCCGTCCTTCCCATAGCCGGAGGGGGGTCGGTGCGCAAGCCCTGTGGGCGGAACGAGCGCACGCAATGTCAGACTAGGCGTAAATATGACCGTTATGCCGCATTGTGGCCGCGTGGCTGACCGAGTGTTATCCACAGGCGGTGGCTGAAGTCGTCGAGTGCGGACAGAATCGACGAGGAGAGCCCGACCGCAGGGGACGCACGGGGGCGACGGGAGGCAGCAGTGAGGACAGCGACACTGGGACCCGGGGAGCGCGCCGAGGCGCTCGCCGCCATGGCCGATCGCGAGCTGGACGTGCTCGTCGTCGGCGCCGGCGTGGTGGGCGCGGGCACCGCCCTGGACGCGGCGACGAGAGGACTCGCCACCGGGCTGGTCGAGGCGCGCGACTGGGCCTCCGGCACGTCGAGCCGGTCGAGCAAGCTGATCCACGGCGGGCTGCGCTATCTGGAGATGCTGGACTTCGCCCTGGTCCGGGAGGCCCTCAAGGAGCGGGGGCTGCTGCTTGAACGGCTCGCCCCGCACCTGGTCAGGCCCGTCCCCTTCCTCTATCCCCTCCAGCACAAGGGCTGGGAGCGCTGGTACGCGGGCTCGGGCGTCGCGCTCTACGACGCGATGTCCGTCTCCTCCGGCCACGGCCGGGGCCTGCCCGTGCACCGCCATCTCTCCCGCCGCCAGGCGCTGCGCGTGGCCCCCGCCCTCAGGAAGGACGCCCTGGTCGGCGCCCTCCAGTACTACGACGCACAGGTGGACGACGCCCGCTTCGTCACCGACCTGGTCCGCACCGCCGCGTCCTACGGCGCGCATGTGGCGAGCCGGGCCAGGGTGGTCGGCTTCCTGCGGGAGGGCGAGCGGGTCGTCGGCGCCCTGGTGAGGGACGTCGAGAGCGGCAACGAGTACGAGGTCCGCGCCCGCCAGGTGGTCAACGCGACGGGCGTGTGGACGGACGACACCCAGGCCCTGATCGGGGAGCGCGGGCAGTTCCATGTGCGCGCCTCCAAGGGCATCCACCTCGTCGTGCCCAAGGACCGCATCCACTCGACCACCGGGCTGATCCTGCGCACCGAGAAGTCCGTGCTCTTCGTGATCCCCTGGGGCCGCCACTGGATCGTCGGCACCACGGACACCGAATGGGACCTCGACAAGGCGCACCCCGCGGCCTCCAGCGCCGACATCGACTACCTGCTGGAGCACGTTAACTCGGTGCTGGCCGTCCCCCTCACCCGGGACGACGTCCAGGGGGTGTACGCGGGGCTCCGGCCGCTGCTCGCCGGTGAGTCCGACGCCACGAGCAAGCTCTCCCGCGAGCACACGGTGGCCCACCCGGTGCCCGGTCTGGTCGTCGTCGCCGGCGGCAAGTACACGACCTACCGCGTGATGGCGAAGGACGCGGTGGACGCGGCCGTGCACGGGCTGGACCAGCGGGTCGCCGCCTGTGTCACGGAGGAGATCCCGCTCATCGGCGCCGTGGGCTACCAGGCCCTGTGGAACTCCCGCGCCCGGATCGCGGCGCGTACCGGCCTCCATGTGGTGCGCGTCGAGCATCTCCTCAACCGCTACGGCGCCCTGACGGAGGAACTGCTCGACCTGATCGCCGAGGACCCCTCCCTCGGCGAGCCGATCGGCGGCGCGGACGACTACCTCCGCGCCGAGGTCGTCTACGCGGCCTCGCACGAGGGCGCGCGCCACCTCGACGACGTGCTCACCCGGCGGACCCGCATCTCCATCGAGACCTTCGACCGGGGCACGCGCAGTGCCCGGGAGTGCGCCGAGCTGATGGCCCCGGTGCTCGGTTGGGACGAGGCCCAGATCGACAAGGAGGTCGCGCACTACGAGAAGCGGGTCGAGGCGGAGCGCGAGTCGCAGCGTCAGCCGGACGACCTCACGGCGGACGCGGCGCGTCTGGGGGCGCCGGACATCGTGCCGCTCTGATCCGGGAAGTGTGCGCGGGGTGCCGGGCGCGGCACCCCGCGCGGGGGCGAGTGGGTCCGGGAGAAGAGGAGCGTCCCAACAGGCTTGGCGTAAAAGGGGGATGGGGGTTGGCTGAGAACAGCGGGCGATCCCGCGACCAGCGCAGGGGTGGGCTTCACGGCCGGTGATGGCATGGTGGGGGTGGCACCGGGGTGCGTACACCCCGGTGCGGGGCGGCCCCCGGAGCAGATCCGGTCCCGGAGTGAGGGACAATGGTCGCTCTGCCAGGGCGGGTTACCGCCTCGCGCGGGAGCGGCGGGCGCGGGCGAAGATCAGGGATCGCAGAGGGGACGCATGTCGGAGGCTGAGCAGTCGCGGGGGCCCCAGCGGGACGAGGTCGTCAAGGCCGGATCCGCAGGCAAGGGCGAGGACTCCGTCAGCGGTGAGGGCACGTCGGGGGACGCGAACGTGGAGAACAAGGACCCTCGCGCCGAGGGTGGCGCGCCTGGCGAGGGCGACGCCGGGAGCGCGCGAGCCGACGACGACGGCGGGGACGACGTGCGTCCGGCGTCCTCCGCCGCGGCGAAGGACGAACCGGTGTCCGAGGGCGGCGACGCGGACGAGCCCGCCGCGCGCGGGGAGCGCCCCGCCGCGGACGGTGGCACGGTCGTGCTGGGCGCTGTGGCGGCCGAGGCGCTTGCGTCGTCGGGGGGCGGGGCGAAGTCGCGCCCCGCGGACCGCGCGAAGAAGCCCGACGAGGCGCCGGCCCCCGGCTCGGCCGACGCCGGCCGTTCCGGCGGGGAGCCGGAGGCACCGGCCGGTTCCGGGGCCGGCGGCGAGGCTGCGTCTGCGAACGGTGATCCCGTGTCCGGTGGCGGTGCCGGGCCCGCGAGTGGTGCCGTCGCGCTGAGCGGCAAGGCTGCGTCTGCGGGGCGTGACTCCGGACCCGGTGGTGCCGTGGGCGGTGCCCCGTCCGGCGACGCGGCCCCCGAGGGCCTTGCCGGCCGCGAGCCGGAGGCACCGGCCGGTGCCGGTTCCGGGACCGCGAGCGGTGCCGTCGCGCCGAGTGGCAGGGCCGCGTCTGCGGACCGGGCCGCCGGGACGGGGCCCGCGCCCAGCGGCAAGGCCGCGGACCGGGCCGCCGGGGGCGCGTCCCGGAAGCCCGCGCAGGACGCGTCAGCCGTGGACGCGCTTCGGAAGCCGGCCGCGCAGAACGCGGCCGCCGCCGCGCCCGTCAAGAAGGAGACCCCCGGCAGCGGTGGGCGGCTGCTCGCGCGGCGGTACCGGCTGGACGGGGTCCTCGGGCGCGGCGGCATGGGCACCGTGTGGCGCGCGGTCGACGAGACCCTGGGCCGTACCGTCGCCGTCAAGGAACTCCGCTTCCCGAACGCCATCGACGAGGACGAGAAGCGCCGCCTCATCACCCGGACCCTGCGCGAGGCCAAGGCCATCGCGCGGATCCGCAACAACAGCGCCGTGACCGTCTACGACGTCGTCGACGAGGACGACCGCCCGTGGATCGTGATGGAACTGGTCGAGGGCAAGTCCCTCGCCGAGGTGGTCCGCGAGGACGGCGTCCTGGCGCCCCGCCGCGCCGCCGAGGTCGGCCTCGCCATCCTCGACGTGCTGCGCTCCGCCCACCGCGAGGGCATCCTGCACCGCGACGTGAAGCCGTCCAACGTCCTCATCGGCAAGGACGGCCGCGTCGTCCTCACGGACTTCGGCATCGCCCAGGTCGAGGGCGACCCGTCGATCACCTCGACCGGCATGCTCGTCGGCGCCCCCTCCTACATCTCGCCGGAGCGCGCCCGCGGCCACAAGCCCGGACCCGCCGCCGACCTGTGGTCGCTCGGCGGTCTGCTGTACGCGAGCGTCGAGGGCAGCCCGCCGTACGACAAGGGGTCGGCGATCGCCACCCTGACCGCCGTGATGACCGAGCCGCTGGACCCGCCGAAGAACGCCGGGCCGCTCGCCGACGTCATCTACGGCCTCCTCGCCAAGGACCCGGCCCAGCGGCTCGACGACGCGGGCGCCCGCGCGCTGCTCACCCGCGTGGTCAACACCCCCGAGCCGCCCGCCGCCCCGCCCGCGCCCTCCCCGGAGGAGACGCGGGTCATCCCGATCCCGCCCCCGCCGCCCCCCACCGCGCCCGAGACCAGGCCCGCCCCCGTGCCGAAGGACCAGGCCGCGGCGGACCGGGTGCGCGGTGCGCTGCGCTCCGTGCGGAACGCCGCTGCGGCGGCCAAGGCCGACGCCCGGCTGCCGGGCCGGTCCGCTTCGGCGTCCGCCGCCACGACCGCCTCCGCGGCCGGCCCGGCGTCGGCCGCCACCGGGTCCACACCCGGGCGGCGTCCCGCGCCGGTGCGCGCGCCCATCACCGATGTGGTGCCCAAGCGCACGCTGGTGATCATCGCGGTGGTCGCGGCCCTGGCGGTGCTCTCCACGGTGCTCGTCCTCACCCTCGGCGGCGGTGACGAGGACAACGGCGCCAAGGGCGCGGACGGTTCGACCAGGAACGACAAGACGGCGTCGGCCGGTGCGGAGTCCGGTGGCGGCGACGGCAAGGCCACCGGCGGCAGCGCCCCGGACGGCGGCGCCTCCCCGGACAGCGGCGAGAACCCGGACGCGGGGACCGGCGAGGACGGCGGCGGGTCGGCCGGCTCGGGCGGCGAGCCCGGCGAGGACGGCGGCACCGGCGAGGACACCGGTTCCGGGGACGGCGGCGGGACGGACGCGCTGCCCGACGGGTATGTGATGGTCTCCAACGACCAGTTCCGCTTCAGCATGGCGATGCCCGAGGACTTCCGGTTCACCGGCATCGCGGGCCGCAACTCCGGCGCCAAGTTCGGCCGGGACGGCGGACCGCCGAAGATCCAGGTGGACTTCAACAACAGCCCGAAGGACGACGCCGCCTCCGCGTGGGCGGCGGCCGTCGCCGGCGTCAGCGCCAGCAGCAACGGGTACAAGCACATCGGGATACGGAAGGTCGAGTTCAACGGCTATCCGACCGTCGCCGACTGGGAGTTCGAGCGCCGGGAGAACGGCCAGCGGGTCCGTATCCTCAACCGCGGCTTCAAGGTCGACGCCCGGCGCGGCTACGCCATCATGATCACCTGCAAGGCCGACGCATGGGACGGCGAGGAGTGCTCGACGCTGCGCAAGACGGCGTTCGCGACGTTCCGGCCCAAGGACTGACCGGTCCACGTATCGTGAGAAACACGTATCGTGAGAGCCCGCGAACGGAATGCAGCCACAAAGGGCCGTTGAGCGACCGGATGTGACGGCTCGGTGAGGTCCGCCCGGTGGTGAGGCCCTCCGGAACGGCCGGGGCTGCGCGCTGTGGGGAGGCGTCGTGGAGGAGTACGCGGGTCGGGTGCTCGCCGACCGCTACCGTCTGCCGCTGCCGCCGTCGGACGAGTTCGAACTGGCCGAGTCCCGTGCGTTCGACACCTACAGCGGCCATGAAGTCCTGGTGCGGCAGGTGCCGTTGCCCGAGGTCGTCGACGCGGAGGTGGTCGACGGCGACGGACTCGCCGGCGCGGCCGTGCCCCGCCGGGCGCCGGGGCGGGCCACCCGGCGGCCCACCGACCCGGCGGTGGTGCGAGCGGTGGAGGCCGCGCAGGCCGCGGCCTCCCTCCCCGACCATCCCCGGCTCGACCAGGTCTTCGACGTGTTCGCGGAGGACGGGTCGCTCTGGATCGTGAGCGAGGTCGTGGCCGCGCGCCCGCTGGCCGCGCTGCTCGCGGAGAAGCCGCTGAGCCCCTACCGGGCGGCCGAGGTCGCCGCCGATGTGCTCACCGCTCTGCGGGTTCTCCACGCGCACGGCTGGACCCACCGGAACATCACCGTCCGCACGGTGCTCGTCTGCGACGACGGGCGGGTGGTCCTCACCGGGCTGGCGTCGGGAGCCGCGGAGGAGGCGCTGTGCGGGTACGCGCCGGTGCCGGAGCCGCCGCAGGCGGCGGAGGCGGCGGACGGTGAGGTGGTGGCGGACGCCCACGGGGCGTCCGGCGCGGTGGAGTTGGCCGCCGGGCCCGGTTCCGAGGGCCCGGCCCGGGGCGGGTTGCCCGCGCCGGTCCGCCCGGCGGAGGCCGCCGGCCCGCCCGCGCTGCCCCGCCAGTCCGGGGCCCCGGCGCCGGATGTGCGCGCCGCCCGGGCGGGCGCCATCGCCGCGTACCGGGCGGGTGCCCGCGCGGCGGCTCGCGTCCGCGACGACGAGCGCCCGGGCGCGGGCGCCGCACCGGACGACCGCCCGGTGCAGGACGGCATCGACCCCGACTGGTGGGCCCGCGGCCCGGGTGAGCGTCCCGCCGACGACCACCGCCCCGAGCCCCCGGTCCTCGACCCGGGCCCGACGGACGCCCCGGAGGGCGGGTACGGCGGTGCGCGCGGTAGTGGTGAGGCTCGCTCGGAGGGCGGGTACGGCCGTGGGGCGGAGGGCGGTTACGCGGGCCCCGGCGGCCCGGGGGGCCGGGACGGTGGGCATGGCGCCCACGACGGCGCGCGCGGCAGCGATGACGTCCGCCCGGCCCGGGCCGGGCACACCGGTCCCGTGGGCCGGGGCAGCGGGTCCGCAGGCCCCGGCGGCCAGGACGACACGTACGGCCGCAGGGCCGAGGGTGGCTACGCGGGCCCTGGCCGCCCCCAGGGCTGGGACGGCGGGTACGCCGATCGCGACGGCACGCGCGGTAGCGGTGACGCAGGCCCGGACAGTGGGTACGGCCGTGGGGGCGAGGGTGGTTACGCGGATGCGGGCGACGGCCCGGGGGTCCGGGAGGGTGGGTACGACGGCGTCCGCGGCAGCGGTGACGTCCGCCCGGCTCGGGCCGGGCACACCGGTCCCGTGGGCCGGAGCGCCGGGCCCGCAGGCCGGGACGTCGGCCAGGGCGAGGCGTACGGCCGAGGTCACGGCGGTCCCGGCGGCGAACCCGCGGGGCACCGCGGCGCGGGTGGCCGGGAGGCCGGGGCCGGGCAGGCCGGTGCGGTGGGGGAGGCGCGGCCCTACGAGGGCTACCCCTACGCCGACACGGTCTCCCCCCGCGAGGACGCCGGGCCCAGCGGCCCGGCGGAGGCCCCGGACCCCGGCGGTGCGCCGTGGGCCGCGGGCGGCCCGCGCACCGCGCTCTCGTACGGCGGCGCACAGGGCGCCGCCCGGCACGCCCCGACCGGCCCGTTCGGCGAAGGCCACGACGCCCCCCGGGGCCCCTACCCCGCCGCCCCCTTCCCCGGTGGCTCGTACCCCGAGGGGTTCGAGCCCGAGACCGACCGCTTCGGCGATCACCGGGGCTACGACGCGGACGGCGACGACGACGGGGACGACACCGACGACCAGCGCCCCGGCCTGCTGCCGCCCCCACGTGACGGACGCGCCCCGCACCACGACGGCCACGACCCCTACCGCGACGGCCACGACCCCCGCCACGACGGCCCCGAGGGCCACGGCGGCGGCGCCCCCCGTGCGCGCCTCGCCGGGGTCTGGCACGACGGGCCCGGGGCCGGCCGGGACGGCTTCGGGCCGCTGCCCGCCGGTGGCGGACGGCCCGCCCTCCCCGCCGCGCCCCCCGACCCCTACCGCGACGACCCCTACGGCGTCCGCCGGGCGGCCGCCGCCGACAGCGGACGCCCGGACCGCCGCCCCGCGCTGCCCGCCGCCCGCCGCGACAGCGGTGCCGCCGGCTGGGCCACCGGCGGCGACGCGCTGCGCGCCGACGCCCAGCGGGTCCCGGCCCCGGCCGGCGGTCCCGCCGGGCCCCCGCCCGGCCGCTGGGACGAGGTTGCGGCCCCGAGCCGCGGCGGCCCCGGTTTCCACGGCCCCACGACCCCGCTCGCCGCCGAACGCGCCCGGCAGGCGCGGATCACGGTCGTCGGCGCGGTCACCGAACGCTGGGCGCCCGAGCAGGCCGGGCCCGTGCACGAGAACTGGCAACTGGCCGCCCCCGTCGGCCCCGCCACCGACCTGTGGGCGCTCGGCGCGCTGCTCTACCGGGTGGTGCAGGGCCACGCCCCCTACCCGGAGGACAGCGCCGCCGAGCTGGTGCATCTGGTGTGCGCCGAGCCGCCCGCGTTCGCGGAGGAGTGCGGTCCGCTGCGCCCCGTCGTGGAGTCCCTGCTGCGGCAGGACCCCACCGAGCGGCCCGACGTCGAGGAGCTGAGCGGCTGGCTGCGCTCCCTGGTGCGGTCCGCGCCCGAACCGGAGGCGGGCACGGGACTGGTGTCGGTGCCGTCCGGCCCGGTCGACCCGTCGCTCCTGCCGATCGTCCGGCGGCGCGGCGAACTGGTCCGCCGGCGCCGCTTCGGCGGGCGGGACGGGGGCCACGGCCGTCACAAGCACCGCAAGGGCAGGGGCAGGGGCGCGGGGCATCCGGCGCCTGCTCCGGAGCGGTCCGCCGCCCCCCGGCCGTTCGACGATCCGCGCGGCCCCGCGAGCACCTCCCGCCTCGAACCGCACCGCTTCGAACCGCCCCGGCGGCCCCCGAAGCAGCAGCGCCGCTTCACGGACGACGAGTTCGCGGACGAGCGGTCCCCGCGCGGCGCCGGCCGCGGCCGGGAGCCCAAGGCGCTCGGGCGGACCATCCTCCTGGTGGTCCTGCTGGCGCTCGCCGCCGCCGTCGCGTACGCCGTCCTGTTCATGCCGAAGGCCGGCGAGGAGCCGGCCGGCGGCGCCCCGGGCGCAGCGCAGCGGCCCTCCGCGGGCGCCGGGCCGAGCCCCGACCGCACCGGCCCCGCGCCCTCGCCGGACGGGTCGCCCGGGTCCCAGCAGCCGCAGACCTCGGCCCCCGCGGCGGACCTCCCCGACGGCTATGTGCTGCGCGAGGACGCCGAGGGCTTCCGGGTGGCGGTCGACGAGGACTGGCGGCGCAGCCCCGTCAACGACGCCGGCCAGGTCCGTTACGTGGGCGGGGACTTCACCCTGATCGTGGTCCCCGGCCGGGACTCCGTCGCGGAGAACGGGGACGACCCGCTGACGTACCAGCGGGACCGCGAGCGGGAGTTGCGGCCGTTCCGGGAGTCGTCCTGGGCCACGGCGAGCGGGCTGAAGCGGATCGACGTGGGCGAGCAGTCCATGGCCGAGGGCCAGTTCACCTGGCAGGACAGCTCCGGCCGGGAGGTGTTCGTGCGCAACCTCGCGCTGATCGTCGGCGACCGCTACCACGTGGTGCAGGTCATCGGTCCCTCCGACCAGCGCGAGAAGGTCACCGAGATCCACCAGCAGGCGGCGGCGACCTACCGCGTCACCCGCTGACCGGGGGCCGGCCCGATGCCCTGGCGACCGGGCGGCCCGCCCGTGCCGTAATCGGCGTCACAGTGCGGTCACTTGAGCGTTTCCCGGGTTCCCTGGTCGTGCCGCCCGTCCGTAACCTGTGTTTCCAAGGAACGGGGCGGGGGACGTGGACCAGACTGAGAGCAGTACAGGCACGGGAAGTGGGCTGCTGCTCGCCGGGCGGTACCGCCTGGGCGAGGCGCTCGGCAGCGGCGGTATGGGGAAGGTGTGGCGCGCCCACGACGAGGTGCTGCACCGGGTCGTCGCGGTCAAGGAACTGACGGCGGGTCTGTACGTCTGCGAGGCGGACCGGCTGGTGCTGCACGCGCGGACGCAGAAGGAGGCGCGGGCCGCCGCCCGGATCAGCCACCCCGGTGTGGTCACCGTCCACGATGTGCTGGAGCACGACTCCCGCCCGTGGATCGTCATGCAGTTCGTCGACGGTCCCTCGCTCGCCGACGCGGCCCGCGAGCCCGGGCGCCTCGACGGCCCGGCGGCGGCCCGGATCGGGCTCGACGTCCTCCGGGCGCTGGTCGCCGCGCACGCGGCCGGGGTGCTCCACCGCGACATCAAGCCCGCCAACGTCCTGCTCGACGCCGGTGGCCGGGCGCTGATAACGGACTTCGGGATCGCGTCGATCGACGGCGACTCGACCATCACCCGGACCGGGGAGATCGTCGGATCGGTGGACTATCTGGCTCCCGAGCGCGTGCGCGGCCATGACCCGGGTCCGGCCTCGGACCTGTGGTCGCTCGGTGCGACGCTCTACACGGCGGTGGAGGGCGTCTCGCCGTTCCGCCGGACCTCGCCGCTGTCCACCATGCACGCGGTGGTGTCGGACGAGCCGCCCGCGCCGCGGCGGGCCGGGGTGCTGGCTCCGGTGATCGCCGCGTTGCTGACGAAGGACCCGGCCGCGCGGCCGTCGGCGGCCGAGACGGAACGGATGCTGGCCGAGGCCGCCGAGGGGCGCGACCCGGGCGCCCTGACCCGGCGGGTGCCGGCCCCGCCGCCGACCGCGCGACTGCCCCTGCCCGGCGGCACTCCCGGGCAGCCTGCCCCCGCCCCGGCCCACCCCGGGGCCGGTCCCGGCGCGCCGACGCCCCCCGTCGCCTTCGGACCGCCCGGCGCGCCGCCGGCCACCGGTCCGGCACGGCCCCGGTCCGGCGGGCGGCTGCGGATGCTGGCGATCGTGGTGGTGCTGGCCGCGGTGATCGGCGGCGGCGCGGGGCTGGCCGTCCTGAAGTTCGGCCCCGGGAGCGGCGGGAGCGGCGGGACCGCGGCGGGCGCCACCGCCGGTGCCCAGGGCTCCGGCGGCACCGGAGTCGACGGCAAGCAGAAGACGGGTGGCGAGCAGCAGGGCGGCGGGGAGCAGACGGGGAACGGGAAGACGGACGGCACCCCGGCGTCGGAGATCCCCGAGGGCTGGCAGCGGGTGGAGGACCCCGAGGGCTTCTCCCTCTGGGTGCCCGACGGCTGGACCCGGCAGACCGAGGGCAGCCAGATCGACTACACCCCGGACGACGGCCGCCACCGCATCCGGATCAGCGTCGATGCGGCACCCGACTTCGAGAACCCCTACCTCCATATGCTCGACATGGAGGAGAGCGTGCGGGACCGGCTGCCGGCGTACGAACGCATCGAGCTGCGCGCCAACACCTTCCGCGACCAGACCCGGGCCTCGCTCTGGGAGTTCCGCTGGACCGAGCGGAACAAGCACCCGGGTCCGCGCCGCGCCATCGACCAGATGTACTTCGGGCGGGACGGCAGCGAGTACGCGATCTACATGTCCGGGCCGGAGGACGACTGGGCGGTCACCCGCGAGCAGTTCGACATCGTCCTGCGGAGCTGGCGGCCCCCGCCCTCGCGGTGAGCCCGGGGCGGGACCGGGAGCGACCGGGACGACCGGACGGGACCGGTCGGGTCCGGACGTGACCGGGTGTGCCCGGCCCCGACCGGAAAAGTGCCGGAAGTGCGTGCCGGAAACGCCTCGCGCCCATGGCAAGCCCCTGATCAGGGCTTATGTGCCAGTGATCACTGGCGTAATCGTGTGAGGGCCGTGAAAAGCTGTTACCGACGGGTACCCAAAGTGTTGATTGCGGCATACCCTCGCCCCCATGACGGACTCGCAGGCCACCGCAACCGCCCCCGGCACCAACCCTCTCGCCCCCGCGCCCGCCGGTGCGCGCACCGCGGCCGACGTCGTGACCCCCGAGGTGGTCGCCCAGCTCACCAAGGGGGTCGTGGGCTCCGGCCGGACCGCCAACCACGCCCCGTTCACTGGGGAACGGCTGGCGGAGCTGCCCGAGTCCACCCCCGAGGACGTGGCCACGGCCTTCGAACGGGCCCGGGCCGCGCAGCGCGTGTGGGCGGCCACCCCCGTGCGTACCCGTGCGGCGGTGCTGCTGCGCTTCCACGACCTGGTGCTGGAGCGCCAGGCCGAGGTCCTGGACCTCATCCAGCTGGAGACGGGCAAGGCCCGGCTGCACGCCCACGAGGAGGTGCTGGCGGTCGCGGTCGCCGCCCGCCACTACGGGCGCAAGGCCCCCGCGTACCTCAAGCCGCGGCAGCACACCGGGGTCGTGCCGGTGCTGACCAGGACCACCGAACTGCGCCAGCCGCGCGGGGTGGTGGGCCAGATCGCGCCGTGGAACTACCCGCTGGAGCTGTCCGTCGGGGACGCGCTGCCCGCGTTCGTCTCCGGCAACGCGGTGGTCATGAAGCCGGACACCGAGACCGCGCTCACCGCCCTCTGGGCCCGTGACCTGCTGATCGAGGCGGGGCTGCCCGCCGAGGTGTTCCAGGTGGTGCTGGGCGAGGGCCCGGTCGTCGGACCGGAGGTCGTCCGGCACGCCGACTACGTCTCCTTCACGGGCTCCACCCGCACCGGCCGCGAGGTCGCCCGGGGCGCGGCCGACCGCCTGGTGGGCGTCTCCCTGGAACTGGGCGGCAAGAACGCCATGCTGGTGCTGCGCGACGCCGATGTGGAGAAGGCCGCCGCGGGCGCCGTCCGGGCCTGCTTCTCCTCCGCCGGGCAGCTCTGCATCTCCATCGAGCGGCTGTACGTCCACGAGTCCGTCGCGGACGACTTCATCGAGCGCTTCGCCACCCGCGCCCGCGCGATGCGGCTCGGCAACTCCCTCGCGTACGGCGCCGACATGGGCTCCCTGGTCGGGCCGCGCCAGCTGGAGACGGTGACCCGGCACGTCGAGGAGGCCGTCGCCAAGGGCGCCAGGCTGGTCGCCGGCGGGGTCGCCCGCCCCGACATCGGCCCGTACTTCTTCGAACCCACCATCCTCGACGGCGTCTCCGAGCCCATGGCGGTGTGCGCGGAGGAGACCTTCGGCCCGGTCGTCTCGATCTACCGCTTCTCCGACGAGGACGAGGCGATCGAGCAGGCCAACGCCACCGCGTACGGCCTCAACTCCAGCGTCTGGACCCGGGACGCCCGCCGGGGCCACGCCGTCGCCGCGAAGCTGCGCACCGGCACGGTCAACATCAACGAGGGCTACGCCCCGGCCTACGGCAGCGTCCAGTCGCCCATGGGCGGCATGAAGGACTCCGGCCTCGGGCGGCGGCACGGCTCCGAGGGCATCCTCAAGTACACCGAGGCCCAGACCGTCGCCCAGCAGCGGCTGATCCCGCTCGCCCCGGCGTTCGGGATGGACGACGAGGCGTACGCCGCGTTCATGAGCCGCAGCCTGCGCCTGATGAAGGCCCTGCGCCTGCGCTGACCGGCCCGGGCCCGCCGCCGGGCCCGCGTCCACCACCCCGACCCGCATCCGCACGCCCGTACATCTCGACCATCTCGACGAGGAGAGCCATGTCCGAGGTATCCCCTGCCCGAAACCAGGACCTGGAGCAGGACGAGGACGGCTACGACTACGACGTGGTCGTCGTGGGCTCCGGCTTCGGCGGCTCGGTCTCCGCCCTCCGGCTCACGGAGAAGGGCTACCGGGTCGGTGTGCTGGAGGCCGGCCGCCGGTTCACCCGCGAGACGCTGCCCCGGAACTCCTGGGACCTGAAGAACTACCTCTGGGCCCCCGCGCTGGGCCTCTTCGGCATCCAGCGCATCCATCTGCTCGGCAACGTGATGGTGCTCGCGGGCGCGGGCGTCGGCGGCGGCTCCCTCAACTACGCCAACACGCTGTACGTGCCGCCCGCCCCCTTCTTCAACGACCCGCAGTGGAAGGACATCACCGACTGGCAGGACGAGCTGGCGCCCTACTACGACCAGGCCAAGCGGATGCTGGGCGTGCGGCTCAACCCGACGATGACGCCGTCCGACGTCCACCTCAAGGCGACCGCCGAGGCGATGGGCGTGGGCCACACCTTCCACATGGCGCCGGTCGGCGTGTTCTTCGGGGACGGGGAGGACGCCGACGGCTCGGCCCGGGCCCGCTCCGGCCAGGAGGTGCCCGACCCGTACTTCGGCGGGGCTGGTCCCGCCCGCAAGGCGTGCACCGAGTGCGGCGAGTGCATGACCGGCTGCCGGCACGGCGCCAAGAACACCCTCAACGAGAACTACCTCTACCTCGCCGAGAAGGCCGGGGCGACCGTGCACCCGATGACCTCCGTCGTCGCCCTCACCGAGGACGCGCGCGGCGGCTACGCGGTGAAGACCGTCCCCAGCGACAACCGCCGCAAGGGGCCGGGCCGTACGTTCACCGCGCGCCGGGTCGTCCTCGCGGCCGGCACCTACGGGACGCAGACCCTGCTGCACCGGATGAAGGACACCGGGCTGCTGCCCCGCCTCTCCGGCCGGCTCGGGGAGCTGACCCGGACCAACTCCGAGGCCCTGGTGGGCGCGCAGACCGACGACCGGCGCTACCGCAGGCGCCACGGCACCCCGAAGGTCGACTTCACCCGGGGGGTCGCGATCACCTCCTCGATCCACCCGGACCCGGCCACCCACATCGAGCCGGTGCGCTACGGCCGCGGCTCCAACGCGATGGGCGGGATGACGGTCCTCCAGGTGCCGTACCGGGTCCGCGGGCGGGTGCGCGGCTGGTTCGGGAACATGGCCCGGCACCCGTGGCCGGCCCTGCGGGCGCTGTCCAACCGGCGCTGGTCGGAGCGGACCATCATCGGCCTGGTGATGCAGTCCCTGGACAACTCGCTGACGACGTACCGCAAGCCCGGCGGCATCGGCAAGGGCCTGCTGACCGCCCGGCAGGGGCACGGCGCCCCCAACCCGAACCAGATCCCCGAGGCGACCCGGGCCGCGTCCCTGCTCGCGGAGGAGATCAACGGCTTCGCGGGCTCCAACATCGGCGAGCTGATGGGCACTCCGCTGACCGCGCACTTCCTGGGCGGCTGCCCGATCGGCGCCTCGGCGGAGGCGGGTGTCATCGACCCGTACCACCGGCTCTGGGGGCACCCCGGTGTCTCGGTCGTGGACGGGGCGGCGGTCTCCGCGAACCTCGGTGTGAACCCCTCGCTCACCATCACGGCGCAGGCGGAGCGGGCGATGTCCTTCTGGCCGAACAAGGGCGACGAGGACCCGCGCCCGGCACAGGGCGCGGCGTACGCGCGGCTGGCGGCGGTGGAGCCGAAGTCCCCGGCGGTGCCGGACGGGGCGTTCGGCGCGCTGCGGCTGCCGTTCCTCGGGATGCCGGCCGTGCCGCCGAAGAAGCCGCAGGACGCCTGACGGGCCGGCCGGCCCCGCGACGGAGGACGGGCGCGCGGGCCGGGAAGCCACCGGGCGGGCGGATGCGCGCCGGGAACGACGAAGGCCGCTGCACCCCCCTCCGAGTGCAGCGACCTCCTGGCATACGCACGGCTCCCGACCGCGCCCGGCGCGGGTGAAGCCGTTGTTCCGCATACATGACCTGTGACCCCTGGGGATGGTTGTCCCCGGAGACGGGAATCCCGGTGTGATGTGGATCACTCTCGTGTCGGTGACCGGTGGCGAAGGGGGTGCCACCGGGCAGCAGAGAAGGCGAAGGGCCCCGCGGGCAGTGGTCGCGGGGCCCTTCGGGCAGCACCGGCGTCAGGGCTTCACCGGTGCCGGGCACGGCGCCGGGGGCAGCGCCGCGTCGGGAGGACAAGGGTGCGGGGACAGGGAGCGGGGGAGCGAGGGGCGGGCCGTGGGCGGGCGGGACCGTATGCGGTCGGCGCCGGGCGTCCCCGGAGCCGACCGCCCTTGGGGTGACCGGGCTGCTGTCCCCTGCCGACCGGTCACGCGCGCTGGAGCGAGGTCCCACGACACACCTGCGGTGCGTCACACGCCCCAGCGGAGCCACGCGTGGATTCCTTCGGGCCCGCCCCTGGCTGGCACGGACAACGGGAACAACGAGGGGTCGCCGGGGGCGTCACGCGCCGTACGGGTGAGGGCGCACCCGAACGCAGGTGCACGCCGTACGCCCCGCCGGGAGCCGCCGCCCGGGCCCGCGCCCCGCCGGACGGACCCGCCCCGAGCCTCACCGGCCGGCTCCCACCGGGCGGACCCGGCCGCCGCCGCAAGCCGGGCCGCCGTCAGATCCGGCCCCGGCACAGCTCCAGCAGCGTCATCGCCAGCGCGGTGCCCGGCCTGCCCAGCGCCTCGCTGTAGTGCCCCAGCACCTCCATCTCCCGGGCCAGGTTCACCCGCCGGCCGCCGGAGGCGATCCGGGCGTCCTGGATGACGGCCGAGACGGCCATCCGCTCCTGGATCAGCCCGATGATCCGGTCGTCCAGCGCGTCGATGCGCTCACGGGCTCCGCCGATCACCTGCGCGGCGTCCTCGGTGCGGGCGCCGGTGCGGTCGAGTACCTCGGTCACGGGGGTCTCCTCTTCGGTTCGAGGGGCCCCGGACCGGCACGACCCGGAAAAGCCGAAGCGCCCCGGGCCTTGTCGGCCCGGGGCGCCTGGGAAGTCGCTTGTCAGTTGCTCAAGCAGCACGACCATGGCACCGGACGGGCCGGATGCCATAGGTAAAGACGACGGTGCGCTGCTGCATGGCGCCCAGTATGCCCCCCGCCCCCGCCCGGAGCGGAACCGGTTCGGATGGTGAGACGAAAAGCGCCCGCACCCGCCCCGGTAGAATCGACAAACACCGACCCTCTCCCCATCGCCGGAAGGCCGCCAGTGTCATCAGCGTCTCCCGCTGCCGCGCCCGCAACGCAACCGGACACCGTCCTCGTTGTCGACTTCGGCGCCCAGTACGCCCAGCTCATCGCCCGCCGCGTCCGTGAGGCCCGGGTCTACAGCGAGATCGTCCCGTCGACGATGCCCGTCGCGGAGATGCTGGCCAAGAACCCCCGCGCGATCATCCTCTCCGGCGGCCCGTCCTCGGTGTACGCCGAGGGCGCCCCGCGCCTGGACCGCGCCCTCTTCGAGGCCGGTGTCCCGGTCTTCGGCATGTGCTACGGCTTCCAGCTGATGGCGACCGTGCTCGGCGGCACCGTCGACAACACCGGCGCCCGCGAGTACGGCCGCACCCCGCTGCACGTCAGCAAGCCCGGCTCCACCCTCTTCGAGGGCACCCCGGCCGAGCAGCCCGTGTGGATGTCCCACGGCGACGCCTGCTCCGAGGCGCCCGAGGGCTTCACCGTCACCGCGTCCACCGACGTGGTGCCGGTCGCCGCCTTCGAGAACGACGAGAAGAAGCTCTACGGCGTGCAGTACCACCCCGAGGTGATGCACTCCACGCACGGCCAGCAGGTCCTGGAGCACTTCCTCTACCGCGGTGCCGGCATCGAGCCGAACTGGACCACGGGCAACGTCATCGAGGAGCAGGTCGCGGCCATCCGCGAGCAGGTCGGCACCAAGCGCGCCATCTGCGGCCTCTCCGGCGGCGTGGACTCGGCGGTCGCCGCCGCCCTCGTCCAGAAGGCCGTCGGCTCCCAGCTCACCTGCGTGTACGTCGACCACGGTCTGATGCGCAAGGGCGAGACCGAGCAGGTCGAGAAGGACTTCGTCGCGGCCACGGGCGTCCAGCTCAAGGTCGTCGACGCGGAGGAGCGCTTCCTCACCGCACTCAAGGGCGTCTCGGACCCCGAGGAGAAGCGGAAGATCATCGGCCGGGAGTTCATCCGGGTCTTCGAGCAGGCGCAGGCCGAGATCGTCGCCGAGTCCGCGGGCGCCGGCGAGGACGTCGCCTTCCTGGTGCAGGGCACCCTCTACCCGGACGTCGTGGAGTCCGGCGGCGGCACCGGCACCGCCAACATCAAGTCCCACCACAATGTGGGCGGGCTGCCCGAGGACCTGGAGTTCCAGCTCGTCGAGCCGCTGCGCCAGCTGTTCAAGGACGAGGTCCGGATGGTCGGCCAGGAGCTGGGCCTGCCCGAGGAGATCGTCCAGCGCCAGCCGTTTCCCGGCCCCGGCCTCGGCATCCGCATCGTCGGCGAGGTCACCAGGGAGCGCCTGGACCTGCTGCGCGAGGCCGACGCCATCGCCCGCGAGGAGCTGACCGCCGCCGGTCTGGACCGCGAGATCTGGCAGTGCCCGGTCGTCCTGCTCGCGGACGTCCGCAGCGTCGGCGTCCAGGGCGACGGCCGCACCTACGGCCACCCGATCGTGCTGCGCCCGGTCTCCTCCGAGGACGCCATGACCGCCGACTGGACCCGGATGCCGTACGACGTCCTGGCCCGCATCTCCACCCGCATCACCAACGAGGTCGCCGACGTCAACCGCGTCGTCCTCGATGTGACCAGCAAGCCGCCGGGCACCATCGAGTGGGAGTGACCTCCGGGTCCCCCTCCCGCACCATCTGCCGGTCCGTGCCGCCGTCCACCTCCGTGGGCGGCGGCACGGCCGTTCCCGGGCCCGGGGCCGTGTCACAGAATGCGCCGCTCGGCTGGTGAGCGGGGCGCGGGCCGCGTACGTATGGTCGGTTGACGGGGCAACCACCGGCGAGGGACGGGACGGGCCATGGCACACACGCACCGGTCGACAGCGGGCTACGGAATCCCCGACGAGCGCCCGGCGGGCTGGAAGGACCAGGCCGCCCGGTACGCCCTGCTGCCGCTGCGCCTCTTCCTGGGGATCACCTTCGTCTACGCGGGGATCGACAAGCTGACCGACAGCGCCTTCCTCTCGGCCACCCGGCCCGGGTCGATCGGCGAGACCATGAACGCGGTGCGGGACTCCTCCGCCGTGCCCTGGCTCGTCGACCTGGCGCTGAAGAACCCCGAGGGCTTCGGGTACGCCATCGCTCTCGGTGAACTGGCCGTCGGCCTCGGGACCCTGGTCGGTCTGCTGGCCCGGCTCGCCGCCCTGGGCGGGGCGCTGATCTCGCTGAGCCTCTGGCTGACCGTCAGCTGGCAGACCGACCCCTACTACTACGGCAACGACCTCGCCTATCTCATGGCCTGGCTGCCGCTGGTGCTCGCGGGCGCGTCCGTGTTCTCGCTGGACGCGCTGCTGCGGGCGCGCCGCCGGCGCACCCCGTAGTGCAGGGACCCGACGACCCCGGCGACGAACAGACCGCCGAAGACGACCGGGAGCGCGGTGAACCAGGGCGTGTGCCAGGCGCCCGCCGCGTCCCCCGCGTAGAGGGCGGCCGTGGCCAGCGCGCACAGGCCCGCGATCAGCCGGCCCGGCAGGAACCGGTGCCGCAGGCGCGGCTCAGGACCCGGCACGTTCCACCACCACCGATCCGATGCTCACGTTCAGTTCCAGTCGCAGGGTGCCCCCGGCCTCGGTGCCCGGGGGCACAGGCAGGGTCCGGCGCACCCGCTGCCCCGGGGCGGCGTCGCCCACCGGGTCCGTGCCCGCCGGCAGTCTGACGTCGCCGATCCCCGTCCGGGCCTCCAGGACGACGGTGACGTCCGCCGGGACGACGGCCCTCAGCTCCCCGAGCCCCAGGTGGGCGCTGGTGGACAGGGTCTCGCCCGCCGGGACCTGCACCGCCGAGAGATCGAGCGTGCCGGCGCCCGAGCCGAGGTCGTAGCGGGGCTCGACCGCGGACACGGAGGCGGGCTTCCACACGGTCTCGCGGAAATCGGTCCCGATCTCGGGCGGCAGCGCCGTCGCCCCCGCGAGGACTCCGGCCGCCGCCAGCGTCGCCAGCACCGTGCCGAGGCCCGTCCGCCCGATCAGGCTGCTGACCAGCAGGCCGGTGCCGAGGACGGCGAGGGCCGCGACCGCGCCGATCTGGAGGCTGTCGCCCAGGGGCCGCCCGTCCCAGGACGTCGCCGTGCCCACGACCGCGGCGATCACCGCGAGCAGCACCACCGGGCCGCCGATACCGCGCCGGCCCCGCGCCTGCTGCTTCTCCGGCCGGGGGGCGGCCGGGCCGCCGCCGGGGGGTCGCCGGTCGCGGGCCGCCTCGGCGACCGCGTCCTCCGGGCCCCAGAGGTACCCGGTCGCCACCGGCCCCGTGGTGCCGTCCTTGTGGATCGGGTCGCGCCACCAGGAGGGGCTGTCGGGCGCGGGCGGGGCCTTGGTCTCGGGCGGGGCCTCGGCCACCGCGTGCGCGGTCGCCGGGTCCAGCCCGGCGCCCTCGTCGGTGGCGAGGGCCCGGCGCTGGGACCAGACCGCGACCCCGGCCGTGGTGAGGGCCAGCATCGAGGCGAAGGCGAGCATGTCCGCGTTGCCGAGGGTCGTGAGGAGGAGCCCGCAGCCGATCAGCGCCAGCAGCACCGCGCTCAGCGAGGCCCGGTCCACCCGGCCGGTGAGCAGCCGGCGGAACTCGGTCTCGTCCTCGTCGGCGGCCGGGACCAGCAGCCAGGCGAAGCCGTAGAAGATCAGGCCGATGCCGCCGGTCGCCGACAGCACGCCGATCACCACGCGGAAGATCACCGGGTCGACGTCGCAGTGCCGGCCGAGGCCGCCGCAGACGCCCGCCACCAGCTTGTTGCGCGTGGAGCGGCGCAGCGGCTGCCGGGCGGGCGCCGGCGGGTCCTCGTGCGTCCCGGGGGGCGGGGCGGCGGTCGGCTGGCTCATGCCTCCATGGTGACGGGCCCGCCGCGCGGGCGGCAGCCGCCCCGACCCTGGACGTCCCCTGATTTCCACCCGGCAGGGGCGTGGGGCGCGCGGGAGCACGGGGCGGGGCGCGGCCCCGGCCGGGTCGGTGCGTGGGCCCGGGCCGGCCCGGGCACAGGCATCGGGCCGGCCGGGCCGGAACGCGGGCGCGGCCCCGGCCGGGTCGGGATGCCGGGACCGGGCCGGGGTGCAGGGCACCCGGGCGCGTCTCAGGGTCGGTTCAGGGGGCGGCCCTGATGTCCCGCCCCGGGCGCCCGTGTGACGATCGGGGCATGCCCGTCGCCGCCGCCCGTCCGACCGAGACCGACGATCCGCCCGTGCGCAGGCTGTACCGCAGCGCCGACGGCCGGCTGCTCGGCGGTGTGGCGCGCGGCCTGGCGGGCCATCTCGGGCTGCCGGTCATCTGGGTCCGGCTGGTGTTCCTGGTCCTGTTCATGGCGGACGGCCTCGGCGCACTGCCGTACGCGGTCCTCTGGATCGTCGTCCCGCTCGGCGTCGGCGGCCGGGCCGCCGAGCACCGTTCCTTCTTCGCCACCGCGTCCGACGGACGGCGCCGGCTGCGCAAGCCGGACCGGGGCCAACTGCTGGCCCTGTGCGCCCTGTTCGCCGGTGGCGTGATCTTCGTCGAGAACCTCCAGCGCAACACCGCCAACCGCTACATCGTGCCCACCCTCCTCATCGGCGCCGGTGTGGTCCTGGTGTGGCGGCAGGCCGACAACGCCCGCCGGGCGAGCTGGATTCCGGCCTCGGGCGGGCGGGGGCGGCTGATCCCGGCGGTCCGGGTGGTCGCGGGGGTCGCCCTGGCCGCCGCCGGGCTGACCCTGTTCGTCGTCGTCCGGGGCTCGGCCGCGCAGCTCGGCAACATCCTCACGGCGGTGATCGCGGTCGTCGCCGGGGTCGCCCTCCTCGCGGGCCCCTGGCTGGTGCGGATGACCCAGGACCTCTCCGAGGAGCGCACCATGCGCATCCGGGCCCAGGAGCGCGCCGAGGTCGCGGCCCATGTCCACGACTCCGTCCTGCACACCCTCACCCTGATCCAGCGCAACGCCGAGGACCCCGGCGAGGTCCGCCGGCTCGCCCGCGCCCAGGAACGGGAGCTGCGGAACTGGCTCTACCGGCCCGAGGGCACGGGCAAGGACGAGGACGCGGAGCCCGACACCTTCGCCGAGGCGGTCAAGCGGGCCGCCGCCGAGGTCGAGGACCAGCAGGGGGTGCCGGTCGAGGTGGTCGTGGTCGGGGACTGCCCGGTCGACGAGCGCCTCGGCGCCCAGCTCCAGGCCGCGCGCGAGGCGATGGTGAACGCCGCCAAGTACGGTGGCACGGGAGGGCCCGTCCAGGTCTACGCGGAGGTCGAGCCGGGGTCGGTGTTCGTCTCGGTACGGGACCGGGGTCCGGGCTTCGATCTGGACGCGGTACCCGATGACAGGATGGGCGTCCGGGAGTCGATCATCGGGCGGATGCAGCGCAACGGCGGCACGGCGCGGCTGCGGCAGGCGCCGGGCGGCGGGACCGAGGTCGAGCTGGAGATGGAGAGGGCGGACGGATGAGCGAGCCGGGCGGAACGGGCGGCGCGGGCGCCGAGGGGCAGGGCGCGGGGGAGGCGGCGGCCGGGCGGCGGGTGCGGGTCGTCCTCGTGGACGACCACCGGATGTTCCGGGCCGGGGTGCAGGCGGAGATCGGCCGGACCGAGGAGACGGGTGTCGAGGTCGTCGGCGAGGCCGCCGACGTCGACCAGGCCGTCACCGTCATCACCGCCACCCGCCCCGAGGTCGTCCTGCTGGACGTGCATCTGCCGGGCGGCGGCGGGGTCGAGGTGCTGCGCCGCTGCGCGACCCTGATGGGCGCCGCCGAGCACCCCGTCCGCTTCCTCGCGCTCTCCGTGTCGGACGCTGCGGAGGACGTGATCGGCGTGATCCGCGGGGGCGCCCGGGGCTATGTCACCAAGACCATCACGGGCGCCGACCTGGTGGACTCGATCTTCCGGGTCCAGGAGGGGGACGCGGTCTTCTCCCCGCGCCTGGCCGGGTTCGTCCTGGACGCGTTCGCCTCCACCGACGCGGTCCCGGTCGACGAGGACCTGGACCGGCTGACCCAGCGGGAGCGGGAGGTGCTGCGGCTGATCGCCCGGGGCTACGCGTACAAGGAGATCGCCAAGCAGCTCTTCATCTCGGTGAAGACGGTCGAGTCGCATGTGTCGGCGGTGCTGCGCAAGCTCCAGCTCTCCAACCGGCACGAGCTGACCCGGTGGGCGACGGCCCGGCGCCTGGTCTGAGCCTTCCCGGAGGGCGGGCCCCGGCGCCGGGGCCCGCCCTCCGCGGAGTCAGCGGCGGCCGAGTCCTTCCAGGGCGACGGTCGCGGCCCGGGCGATCAGGGCGTCCCGGCGCTCGGCGTCCTTCTCGTCGCGGCTGGACAGCACGGTGAAGAGGATCGGGTTGCCGCCGTCGTCGGGCCACACCACGGCGATGTCGTTCCGGCCGCCGTAGCCCGCGGTGCCGCTCTTGTCTGCCACCGTCCAGTCGCGGGGGAGGCCCGCCGCGATCAGGGTCTCGCCGGTGGTGTTCGTCGCCATCCAGGTGCGCAGCAGGTCCCGCTCGCGGCGCTCCAGGGCGTCGCCGAGGAGGAAGGCGCGCAGGCCGGCGGTCAACGCGCGCGGGGTGCTGGTGTCCCGGATGTCGCCCGGCTTCCCCTCGCTGAGGTCCGGCTCGATCCGGTCCATCTCGGTGACGTCGTCGCCGAGTTCCTCCAGCACCTTCTCCAGGGCGTCGGGGCCGCCGAGCTCCCTCAGCAGCACGTTGGCCGCCGTGTTGTCGCTGTACCAGAGGGTGGCGGCGCACAGTTCGCGCAGGCTCATCCCCGTGTCGGTGAAGTCCTCGGTGACCGGGGAGTAGGTGACGAGGTCGGCCTCGGTGTACCTGACCACCTTGTCGATGCCGTCCATGCCGTGGGTGCGCAGGATCGCGCCCGCCAGCAGGGCCTTGAAGGTGGACGCGTAGGCGAAGCGGCGGTCCGCGCCGTGAGCGACCTCGCGTCCGGTGCCGGTGTCCACGGCGTGCACGCCGAGCCGGGCGTCGAACTCCTTCTCCAGCGCACGGAACCGGCGCTCGGTGGTCTTCGCGGACGGGGCGGGGGCCGTCGACGACGCGGTGGCGGCGGCCGGGGCCGGGGTGCCGGGCGGGGTGGTCGCCCGGCCGCAGCCCGACAGCACGGCGAGGGTCAGGGCACCGGCCACCAGAGCGGTGGCCGGGCGGTTGCGCAGTCGGTGCGGCATGGCGGAATCCTCCGGATCGTCGGAACACGGCAGGGCGGAGCCGGGCCGGGCACACGCGCGGGGCGGGTCCTCGGCGGCGGCCACCACTCTCCGCCCGGGCGTCCGCCGCCGTCCAAGACGCGCCCGCACGCTCCCATGCTGTTTTGGCATAGTGGGTGCGTGGATCTGGTCGCGGCCTGCCGGGCGTTCGTCGGAGTGAGCGAGCACGGCAGCTTCACGGTGGGGGCCGCGGCGGTGCGCACGGCGCAGTCCGTCGTGAGCCGCCGGGTCGCCGCGCTCGAACGGCATCTGGGCGAGCGGCTGCTGAACCGGTCCTCCCGCGCGGCCACACTGACCCCCTTCGGCCGCGACATGCTGCCCCTGGCCCGCCAGCTGGTGCGGCTCGCCGACCGGCTGGAGCACGAGGCGGAGGCCGTGCGCCATCGCCCGCTGCGGCTCGCGGTGCCCGCCGCCCCGACCGGCGCCCTCGCCCGTCTGATCGCCGACGCCCACGCGGCGGAGGTGCTGATCGACCCCCGGCCCGCCGCGCCCGCGGAACGCGCCGACCTGGTCCGGTCCGGGCAGGTGCGCGCCGCGCTGCTGGCGGCGCCCCGCGCCGAGGCGGAGTGGACCGTGCCGCTGGGCGTCGCCGCCGCCGGTGACCCCGGCGGGCCCGTCCATCTGGACACCCTGCGGCCCGGCCGGGCGGATGTCGGGCGGCGGCTGCGCCGGCTGTGGCTCCAGCCGGAGGACGACGTCCCCCATGTCCGGGACCCGCTCGCGCGGCTCGGGGACGCGGTCGGGCTGCTCCCGGCGCAGCTGGCCGTGGCCCGGAGCGAGGCGGCCGCGGCGGCGGACGTGCTGAGCCGGGACGACCTGCTGCTCTGCTCGCCGGCCGAGGCGCGGGAACTCGGGCTGTACTGGCGGCCGTTGGGAGATCTGGACCGGGGCCTCGCGCGCGGGTTCGTCCTCACCGCGGCGGACGCGACGGACCCCGGCGCGGCCCGCGTCCGGGAGGTCTGCGGCCCGGGTATCGCCCGCTGCCTGGGTGCGGAGGAGCACGTATGAGCAGGACAGACCCCGCCCGGCCCGCCCCGGCGACCGCCTCCGGTCCCGCCGCCCCGCCCGGGGCCGGGTCCGCGCCGTCCGGGACCCGGGCCACCCCGCCCGGGACCGGGTCCGCGCCGCCCGTCGGGTCCGCCACCTCCCGGCTCCTCGCCGAGCTGCGGCGGAACCTGCGCGACGGCGGGCTGCACGGCTCCTTCCTCGTGCGCGACCTGGACACCGGCGAGGAACTGGGCATCGACCCGGACGTCGAACTGCCCGTCGCATCCCTGGTCAAGGTGCCCCTCGCGCTCGCCACCCTGGAACGCATCCGGCTCGGCGAACTCGACGGCGCGACGGCGGTCGAGGTGGCGCCGGGGCGGATCACCACCCCGGGGCCGACCGGCCTGAGCCGCTTCCGGCACCCGGCGCGGATCTCCGTCGACGACCTCCTCTACCTCAGCACCTGCATCAGCGACGGGGTGGCCGCCGACGCGCTCTTCGAGCTGACCCCGCCGTCCCGGGTCGCCGCGATCGTGCACGGCCTCGGGCTGCGCGGCATCTCCGTCCGCCACACCATGCGCCGGCTCAGCGAGACACCGGAGGAACGGTTCGACCGGGCCGATGTGCACCTGGCGCACGCCCTCGCGATCGACGCCGGGACCGCCGGACGCGGCCACCGGGTGCCGCAGCTCGACGTCTCCCGCGCCAACACGGGCACGGCCCGCGCCTGTGTGGACCTCCTCCAGGCGATCTGGCCGGCCTCCGCCGAGGGCGGGGACCCGCCGCCGGGCGGGGTGCACCCGGAGGTGGCCGCCCGGCTGCGCACCCTGCTCGCCGACAATGTGCTCCGCCACCGTCTCGCCCCGGACTTCGCCTCCGACGCCGCGACCTGGTCCTCCAAGACCGGCACCCTGCTCAATCTGCGCCATGAGGCGGGGGTGGTCGAGCACGCGGACGGCCGCCGGTACGCGGTGGCCGCGCTCAGCGAGTCCCGGGTGGCGGCCGGGGCCCAGCCCGGGGCGGACGCGCTGCTGGGCCAGGTCGCCCGCCGGCTCCGCGACCGGCTGCGCGCGGGGCTGGTCTGAGCGGCCTGGAGTGGCCCGCCCCGGCGGCCCGTGTCAGGCGACCCGCCTCGGGCGACCGCGCCGGGCCGGGGGTGGGCCGTGTCGGACCGGACCCGGGCGTGGCCCGCCTCGGCACCCCCCGTCAGGCGACCCGTGTCGCGCCGGCGAACGGCATCTCGGTGATGGGAGCGATGCGCACCGGCGCACCCGGCCGGGGCGCGTGGATCATCTTGCCGCCGCCGATGTAGAGGCCCACATGGGTCACCCCCGGGTAGAAGAACACCAGGTCGCCCGGGGCGAGTTGGGACCGCGAGATCCGCTGACCCGCGTTGATCTGGGTGTACGTGGTGCGCGGCAGCGAGACACCCGCCGCCTTCCACGCGGCCTGCGTCAGCCCCGAGCAGTCGTACGCTCCGGGGCCCGTCGCGCCCCACACGTACGGCTTGCCCAGCGCGCCGTACGCGTACGAGATCGCCTGTGCCGCGCGGCCGCTCGCCGGGGCGACGGGCCCCCGGGGCGCCTCGGCCCGGCCCGCGCGGTCCGGGGCACGCTCGCCGCCGGAGGCCGTGGAGGTCCCGCCGCTCCGGTAGGCGGCGCGCTCCTCCGCGGTGAGGCGGGCGAGCAGCCGTTCCGCCGCGGCGAGCCGCTTTCGCACCTCGGTCCTGTGGCGGGAGACCTCGTCCCGCTGCCGCTCCAGCTCCCGTGTCCGCTCCCCGGCGCGGGCGCGCAGCCCGGCGAGGTCGAGGAGTTGGCGGCGCACCTCGGCGACGGCGGCGGCCTGGCGGTCCCCGACCCGCTCGGCGAGGGAGGCGCGCTCCAGGTACTCCCCGGGGTCGGAGGTGAGGGCGAGCCGCAGGCCGGGGTCGATGCCGCCGGCGCGGTACTGTGCCCCGGCGAAGGAACCGAGGGCGTCGCGCGAGGTGTTGAGGCGCTCGGTGCGCCGGGCGGCCTCGTCGCGCAGGGCGTCCAGCTGCTCGCGGGACCGGGTCGCCCGCTCCTTCGCGCCGTTGTACTTCTCGGTCGCCGCCTCCGCCTCGCGGTAGAGGGCGTCCACCTTCGCCTTGATCTGCGCGGGGGTCTGGCGGGGCTCTGCCACGGCGGGGGAGTCCAGCGCCGTGGTGGTCGCCGCGCCCGCGAGGGCCAGGGTGGCCGCGGCGCGGACGGCCGGGCCGGTGAGCGGACGCTGGGTGGGTTTTCGGTGCGCTGCCACGGTGGCGCCGTTCCTTCCGTCGTACGTCGTCGGTCGTACATCCGTCATCCGTCGCACAGCCGTCGTCGGTGGTGCGTGCGGCAGGACGTTAGACCCGAAGGTCACGGGAAGGTGACGCAAGATGAGGAACTGTCCGAACCCGCCCGGTCCTGTGCGTTCCGGCCGGGTGTTCCGACCGTTCGATGATCGACAACCGGCGGTCCGGCGACCGAAGACGGAGCTGAGGGTTACCTGACCAGGGGGCGGCGGTACGGCCCCGCATAGGCTCCGGCCCATGGACGTACTGATCAATGTCTTCGTCGCCCTGCACATCATCGGCATCGCGTCGCTGCTGGGCGGTTTCCTCACCCAGATGAAGGCGATAGGCGCCGGCACCGCGCGCTTCACGCCGGCGATGCTGCACGGCGCCGTCACGATGCTGGTCACCGGCGTCGCGCTGGTGGGCCTGAACCAGGCGGACGACCAGACGGTGAACAACCTCAAGATCGGCATCAAGCTGGCCGTCCTGGTCGTGATCCTGGGCCTGGTCTATGTGAAGCGGGACGAGGAGACGGTCGACAAGGCGCTCTTCGGCGCGGTCGGCGGCCTGACGGTGGCCAACATCTTCATCGCGACGCTCTGGACCTGAGCGGTCCCCGCGCCCCCGCCCCGCGCCCGTGGGGTGCGCGCGGGGAGCAGGGGTGCCGGTCCGGTCAGGCCGGGCGGACGCTGCCGTGGATCGGCATGGAGTAGATGGACTCCTCGCGGACGTTCGCGCCCGGCTTGGGCGCGTGGATCATCGTGCCGTCGCCGATGTAGATGCCGACGTGGCTGATGTCGTCGTAGAAGAACACCAGGTCACCGGGGCGCAGATCGGCCGTGGCGACCCGGGTGCCGACCTTCACCTGGTCCCAGGTGGTGCGCGGCAGGTCCACGCCGGCCGCCTTCCACGCGGCCTGGGTGAGCCCGGAGCAGTCGAAGGAGCTGGGTCCCGTGGCGCCCCAGACGTAGGGCTTGCCGATCTGGGCGCGGGCGAAGGCGAGGACCTTGTCGGCCTTGGCCGCGTACCCGCCGTCCTCCGTGCCGGAGCCGGAGCCGGTGCCCGTCCCGGTGCCCGTCCCGGTGCCCGGGTCCGTGCCGGTCCCCGGCTGCCGGGTCTCCTGCTCGCGGCGGGCGGCCTCCGCCTCCTCCTTGGCGCGGGCCTCCGCCTCGGCCTTGGCCTTGGCTTCCGCCTTGCGGCGGGCCTCCGCCTCCTTCTCGCGCTCGATCGCGGCGAGCCGCGCCTTCTCCTCGGCGGTCAGCCGGGACAGCAGCGAGCGCGCCTCGGCCAGCTTGGTCTGCACGGTCTGCTTGCTGGTGCGCAGGGCCTGCTGCGACTCGGTGAGCGACTGGAGCCGCTTGCCCGCCTCCGCGCGCTGCTTCGCCGCGGCGGCCCGCTCGGTCTCGTAGGCCGCGATCGCCGACTGCTGCTGGTCGGTCATGCGGTCCATCAGCCGCGACTGGTCGAAGTAGTCCTGCGGGCTGTCCGCGAACATCAGGGCGGCCGTCGGGGTCACGGCCCCGGTGCGGTACTGGGCCGCGGCGTAGGTGCCGAGCGCGCGGCGGGACTCGTTGAGCTTCTCGGTCCGGTCGGCCGCCTGGTCGAGCAGGGTGTCGACCTCGCGGCGCTTCTCCGCGGTCGCCTCGCGGGCCTTGTTGTACTCCTGGGTCGCGCTGCCGGCCTGGCGGTAGAGGTCGTCGACCTTCTTCTGGACGTCCTCGATCGAGGGCTTCGGCTCACCGGGGGCGGCCGTCGCGCTCTGTGTCGACAGCAGCGTGACGCCGGCGAGCGCGGCCGTCGTGAAACCGACGGTGGGGGAGGGCTTGATGGTGCGTGTGCGGGTCCTGCGATGCGACGCCAAGGCCGGCATCTCCTTCTTCCGTGGACCGCCTACCGGGTTAGCTGTCGGGTTCGGGCGAACGGAAGACGCCCTACGGGCGCGAGGAACGCGGCCCGATTCACCCCGGTTTGATGCGTTTTTGGGTCCCCGGTTCCGAACTGCCCTGCGAGGAGTACGGATTCGGCGCAGCCGGCCCGTCCGACGCGGTTCGCCGGGAGGGTTGCGGGCCGTCTGATCGAGCACGCTAACCAATTCGTGTGTGTGCTGTGAAGGTTGGTGTTCGATATGTCCGATACATTTTCGTGACCTTTCTCGGGGTGTGTCGTTGTGACCCCGTCCCGGAGGCGTCCGGTCACACACCGTGCACCGGCGGGCATTCCCGGAAGCGCGGCCCGGAGTGTCCGTCCCTCCGCCTAGACTCGGTAGGCGATGAGCAGCCTCTTTGACGACAGCTTCCTGACCGGCCTGACGCCTCCCGACGAGGAGCCGCACGGGGACGAGCACGCTCCGCCGCCGCCCGAGGAAGCGGCCGCGGAGCCGATCCCGGACGACCTCTTCCAGGGCGCGTACGACGTGCCGCCCGCCCGCGACGGCTACTACCGCGACGGCGCCCCCCGCCCCGCCGTGGACGCCGCCGCCCTGCTCGAAGGGCTGAACGAACAGCAGGGCGCGGCCGTCGTGCACACCGGCTCCCCGCTGCTCATCGTCGCGGGCGCCGGCTCCGGCAAGACCCGGGTGCTCACCCACCGCATCGCCCATCTGCTGGCCACCCGGCACGTCCACCCCGGCCAGATACTGGCGATCACCTTCACCAACAAGGCCGCCGGGGAGATGAAGGAGCGCGTCGAGCAGCTCGTCGGCCCCCGGGCCAACGCGATGTGGGTGATGACCTTCCACAGCGCCTGCGTGCGCATCCTGCGCCGCGAGTCGAAGAAGCTCGGCTTCACCTCCTCGTTCTCGATCTACGACGCGGCCGACTCCAAGCGCCTGATGTCCCTGGTCTGCCGCGATCTGGACCTCGACCCGAAGAAGTTCCCGCCGAAGTCCTTCAGCGCCAAGATCTCCAACCTGAAGAACGAGCTGATCGACGAGGAGACCTTCGCCGACCGGGCCCTTGGGGGTACCTCCCAGGCCGAAGGCTCTGGGGGAGGCTTCGAGAAGACTCTGGCCGAGGCGTACCGGATGTACCAGGCGCGGCTGCGCGAGGCCAACGCCCTGGACTTCGACGACATCATCATGACCACCGTCCATCTCCTCCAGGCCTTCCCGGACGTGGCCGAGCACTACCGCCGCCGCTTCCGGCACGTCCTGGTCGACGAGTACCAGGACACCAACCACGCCCAGTACACGCTCGTGCGCGAACTGGTCGGCGAGGGCTACGAGGACCTGGCGCCGGCCGAGCTGTGCGTCGTCGGTGACGCGGACCAGTCGATCTACGCCTTCCGCGGCGCGACCATCCGCAACATCCTCCAGTTCGAGGAGGACTACCCGGACGCGACCACGATCCTGCTGGAGCAGAACTACCGCTCCACGCAGACGATCCTGTCCGCCGCCAACGCCGTCATCGAGCGCAACGAGTCCCGCCGCCCGAAGAACCTGTGGACCAACGCCGGTGCCGGTGCCCGGATCACCGGCTATGTCGCGGACACCGAGCACGACGAGGCGCAGTTCGTCGCCGACGAGATCGACCGCCTCACGGACGCGGGCGAGGCGAAGGTGGGGGACGTCGCGGTCTTCTACCGCACCAACGCCCAGTCCCGTGTCTTCGAGGAGATCTTCATCCGCGTCGGCCTGCCCTACAAGGTCGTCGGCGGGGTGCGCTTCTACGAGCGCAAGGAGGTCCGGGACGTCCTCGCGTATCTGCGCGTCCTGGCCAACCCCGAGGACAACGTCCCGCTGCGCCGCATCCTCAACGTCCCCAAGCGCGGCATCGGCGACCGCGCCGAGGCGATGATCGACGCCCTGGCCCTCCGCGAGAAGATGACCTTCCCGCAGGCGCTCCGCCGGGTCGACGAGGCGTACGGCATGGCCGCCCGCTCGGCGAACGCGGTCAAGCGCTTCAACGTCCTGATGGAGGAACTGCGCACCATCGCCGAGTCCGGCGCCGGCCCGGCGGTCGTCCTGGAAGCGGTGCTGGAGCGCACGGGCTACCTCGCCGAACTCCAGGCGTCCACCGACCCGCAGGACGAGACCCGGATCGAGAACCTCCAGGAACTGGCCGCCGTGGCCCTGGAGTTCGAGCAGGACCGCGCCCAGGAGGACGGCGCGGGCACCCTCGCCGAGTTCCTGGAGCAGGTCGCCCTGGTCGCCGACTCCGACCAGATCCCCGACGAGGACGAGGACGGCTCCGGCGTCATCACCCTGATGACCCTGCACACCGCCAAGGGCCTGGAGTTCCCGGTGGTCTTCCTGACCGGCCTGGAGGACGGCGTCTTCCCGCACATGCGGGCCCTCGGCCAGACCAAGGAGCTGGAGGAGGAGCGCCGGCTCGCCTATGTGGGCATCACCCGAGCCCGGGAGCGGCTGTATCTGACGCGCTCCGCGATGCGCAGCGCCTGGGGCCAGCCCTCGTACAACCCGCCCTCGCGCTTCCTGGAGGAGATCCCGGCGGCGCACCTGGACTGGAAGCGCACCGGGCCGATGGCCGCGCCCGCCGGGCCGACGGCCGGGATCACCTCCTCCCTCTCCTCGTCCCGCTCGCGCGGCGGCGCCTCGGGCTTCGCGACCCGGCGCGCCAACGACAAGCCGGTGATCGCGCTCTCGGTCGGGGACCGGGTCACCCACGACCAGTTCGGCCTGGGCACGGTCGTCGGCGTCACGGGCTCCGGCTCGGACGCGCAGGCGACGATCGACTTCGGCGACGAGAAGCCGAAGCGGCTGCTGCTGCGGTACGCGCCGGTCGAGAAGCTCTGACGCCCTGACGGACACGACGGAGGGGGAGGGCCCGGGTGCGGCCCTCCCCCTCCGTCGTGCGTGTGCGCGGGTGTCCGTCAGGTCGGTTCGATCCCGTGGCTGCGGAACCAGGGCAGCGGGTCGATCGCGGAGCCGCCACCGGGACGCACCTCGAAGTGGAGGTGCGGGCCGGTCGAGTTGCCGGAGTTGCCCGAGTAGGCGATCACGTCGCCGGCCTTCACCGAACCGCTGCGGATCTTGGTGGTGCTGAGGTGGCAGTACCAGGTCTCGGTGCCGTCGGCCGCCGTCACGATGGCCATGTTGCCGTAGGCGCTGTTCCACTGGGTGCGCACGGTGCCGTCGGTGGCCGCCATGACCGGCGTGCCGTACTGGACGGGGAAGTCGATGCCGGTGTGCAGGGACATCCAGTTGACGCCGGACTGCCCGTAGTAGGCGCTGAGGCCGTCCTGCTTCACCGGGAGGACGAACTTGGGGCGCAGCGCCTCGCGGCGGGCCGCCTCCTCCTCGCGCTTCTTCTTCTCGGCGGCCTGGCGCTCCTTCAGGTCGATGCGCTCCTGGGTGCGGGAGGCGCGGTCGCCGAAGTCGCGGGCGTCGGCGCTGAGGGCGGCGAGCTGGGTGTCCATCTTGCTGTTGGCCTCGACCGCCTTCACCGCGCCGGGGTCGGCGGCGGCCAGGTTGGTCTTCTCGTCCGCCTTCTTCTCGGTGCCGCCGAGGTCGCCGACCGAGGCGGCCGCGATACCGGCGGCGCCGAGGACGCAGACCGAGGGGACGGCGACGGTGAGGAGGGCGGAGCGCTTCGCGGGCGTCCGGCGCCGGCCGCGGCTGCCGCCGGAGCGGCGGACCGGGCGGGCGGCCACGGAGGCGGTGGGGAGCGCGGTCATGGTCTGGGTGAGGGCGCTGTGGTGCTCGGCGTCGGCCTCGTCGTCGTCCTCGTGCGTCGCGTCGTGGGCGTGGAGGTCGTGAGTGCCGTGGGCGTCGTCCGCGAGGTGTGTCTCGGGGGCCTCGTAGCCCTCGTACGCGTCACCCTCGTACGCGTCGTACGTCTCGTGCGCGTCGGCGGCGGGGCCGGGGGCGTCCTCGTCCGTGTCGCCGTTGCCGGCCGCGTAGTCGGCGTCGTACTCGGTCTCGTACGCGTAGCCGGAGTCGTAGGCGGCGGGGTCGACCTGGCCGAGGTCGTAGGCGTCCGCGTCGTAGGCCGTGGCCTCGTGGTGCGCGGCCTCGTGCGGTGTGCCGTACTCGGCGGAGGTGAACTCGTGCTCCGGCGTGAACTGTTGGGGCACCAGGGCTTCCGGTGCGACCGTGCTCTCCGCGTTCCACGCGGTGGCGTCGTACGCGCCCGTCTCGAACGAGGCGTCGAGGGAGGTGGTGGCCCACTGGCCGGTGGTGTCGTACTGGCCGGTTGTGTCGTAGCCGAACGCGGCGGCCGCGGTCTCGTACTGGCCGGTGCCGGTGGCCTGGTTCCAGGCGGTGGAGTCCCACTGGCCGGTGGCGTCGTACTGCGGGTACTGCTCGTACTGCTGCCCGTACGCGGCCTGTTGCTGCACCTGCTGGTACTGCTGATGCTGCTGGTCCGACGATCCGTAGACGTCGTGTGCCGCGGTCGTGTGTGCGCCGGTGTCCCACTGGGAAGAGTCGTACTGGCCGCTGTGGCCGGACTCGTAACTGCCCGGGAGGGCCCCGAAGAGCGGGTCGGAGTCGTAGCTGCCGGTGGTGTAGCCGGCGTACCCGGCGTGGGCGTGCTGGTCGTTCACCAACTTCTCTCTCGCCTCGGCAGCAGGACCTGCGTCCGGGGCGGGCCGCGTGCGGAGCCCCGGGGGGAAGCAGTGGGCGCGACTGTACCCGGCGGTATGCGATGGCGACAATCTTCGGCGGTATCTCCGCCATGAGGAAACGGGCATTCGGCCGCCTTTCGGCGGACTGCGGGCGCAGCTTTGGCTCTACGTTCGATAACCGTTCGATGAACGGTTCGCCTAGGCGACCGAAATGGCGTCCCCGTGGCGAGAACCGGGCGCTGCCGGGCCGGGTGTCAGGTACTCGCGGATCCGGGCCGCGACCGCCGGGTGCACCGGCAGGGCGAGATGGCCGATCCCCTGGACGGGGACGTTCTCCACAAGCAGGTCGGGGTGGTCCAGGCGGGCGGTCTCGACCGGGACCATGATCCGGTCCAGGTCGCTCCAGAAGCTCACGAACCGGGTGCGGCAGCCCGGGGCGGGCTGCCGCAGCTCCTCCATCACCGGGGAGCCGGGACGCATCTGGCGCACGATCGGATGCACCCCGGCGAACGGCGCGACGGCCGTCCCGGCGTGCGGGGTGCCCAGGGTGACCAGGGTGCGCACCCGGCGGTCGCCGCCGAGCCGCTGCACGTAGTAGCGGGCGATGAGCCCGCCCAGGCTGTGGCCGACGATGTCGATCTCCGGCCGGCCGGTGCGGGCGCACACCTCTTCCACATGGCGGCCCAGCAGATCGGCGGCGGTCCGGATGTCGCAGGTCAGCGGCGAGTAGTTGAGACAGGCGACCGGGCCGCCGCCGTGGCGCGCGAGGGCGCGGCGCAGCAGGACGAAGACGGAGCGGTTGTCCACGAAGCCGTGCAGGAGGACGGTGGGGACGCCGCCGTTGCCCGTGTCCGTCCGGAGGGGGACGGGGGCGGGCGTCCCGGGCGTGTCGGGGGCGCCGGTCCGCTGTGGTGCGGGGGTCGCGGGGGTCGCGCGCAGTCTCCGTTCCGGGGCGATGCCCGTGGGATAGAGGACGAGATGGCCCGCTAGGACCAGCAGTTCCAGCGCGGTCGCCCGCAGCAGCGCGCCCGTCAGCACGGCCGGCAGTGGGTTCGGCAGGTTTGTCAGTGGGTTTGTCAGTGGGTTCGGCAGGCTCGTCAGGAGGGAGGGCAGCGGAGGAAAGGGGAACGGTGGAGCCTTCACGGCGACCTCCCGACCGGCGCGGCGGAGGCGGCTCTGCCCCGCGCGCCCTTGATGGGAGGCGCAGCGTGACCCGGGCCGGGGATGTGCCGTACCGCCGTGCCGTGCGGCTCTCGGCGCGGTGGTACGGCAGGCTCCGTGGACCTGCGGCGGCTCCCCTCGCGCCCGTGCCTCGGGGGCTCCGCGCGTGGGGTGCGCGGGGTCCCGCCGGTACGGCGCTCAGCGAAAATGTCCCATGTGTGATTTCCCCCTCGCCGCCCACCGCGAAACGGCGGCTTGCGGGATGCTGGACACCGGGAGATAACGTTCGTTCACTTCCGCGCCCGCCCGGGCCCGCGGAACCCGTGCCGGAGGCGGCGCATCGGTAGGTGGAGGCAGTGATGGGTGTGACGGGTCCGATCCGCGTAGTGGTCGCCAAGCCGGGACTCGACGGGCACGACCGCGGGGCCAAGGTGATCGCGCGGGCGCTGCGCGACGCCGGTATGGAGGTCATCTACACGGGGCTGCACCAGACCCCCGAGCAGATCGTCGACACCGCGATCCAGGAGGACGCCGACGCGATCGGGCTGTCCATCCTGTCCGGGGCGCACAACACCCTCTTCGCGAAGGTCCTGGAACTCCTCAAGGAGCGGGACGCGGAGGACATCAAGGTCTTCGGCGGCGGGATCATCCCGGAGGACGACATCGCGCCCCTGAAGGAGAAGGGCGTCGCGGAGATCTTCACGCCGGGCGCGACGACGACCTCCATCGTGGAGTGGGTCAACGCGAACGTCCGCGCGACGGTCTGACGCAGCGGGGGCGCGGCAGGGCCGCGCGGGCGGGCGCGGGCCACTGTGGGCCCGGGCACGCCGGGGCCCGGGTGGCTGCCGGCCCTGGCCGCCGCGGGGTCGCCCACGGCGGTACGGGCGCTCCCGGTCGCAGGCCGAGGTGCCGGGCCCGGGCGCGCGCCCGTGGCAGGGCGAGGCCGGGGGCCGGGCGGGGGTGCTACTCCTCGGCCGGCGGGAGGAGTTCCGCCCGTATCGTGGCGCGCAGGCGCAGCGTCGAGACGAGGCGCTGGAACGCCTCGGACCAGTAGCCGCCCGCGCCCGGTGAGGTGTCCTCCGTCTCGGCCGGGGGCGCGGTCAGGGCCTCCAGATGGGGGGCCTCTGCCGGGTCGAGGCAGCGTTCCGCGAGGCCCATCACGCCGCTGAAGCTCCAGGGGTAACTGCCGGCCTCGCGGGCGATGTCGAGCGCGTCGACCACCGCCCGGCCGAGCGGCGGAGCCCACGGCACCGCGCACACGCCCAGGAGCTGGAACGCCTCGGACAGCCCGTGCGCGTCGATGAACGCCCCCACCCAGCGGGCCCGTTCCTCCTCGGGCAGCGCGAGGAGGAGCTTGGAGCGCTCGGCGGGGGAGGTCGTGCCGGGCCCGGTCGCGGGCGGCGAGGCCGGTGCGCCGAGGAGCGCGCGGGACCAGGCCGCGTCCCGCTGGCGCACCGCGGCGCGGCACCAGGCGGCGTGCAGCTCCTCGGCCCAGTCGTCGCGGACCGGCAGGGCGACGAGCTCCTGCGGGGTGCGGCCCCCGAGCCGGGCGGGCCAGGTGGACAGGGGCGCCGCCTCGACGAGTTGGCCGAACCACCAGGACCGCTCGCCCCGGCCGGGCGGGGCCGTCGGCACGACACCGTCCCGCTGCATCCCGGCGTCGCACTCGTGCGGCGCCTCGACGGCTATCGCCGCGCCGGGAGCGCCGCTGCGGTCGAGCGCCACACAGGAGGCGGCGCGGGCGGCCATCCGCGCGGCGAGCGCGGAGGAGGGGAGCGCCGAGAGCAGTTCCGCCGCCGTCGCCCGGACATTGCGGCTGCGGTCGGCCAGGGCGGCTTCGAGGAACGGCTCGTCCGCGTCGGCCAGGCCCGTCCGCAGGGTGTCGAGGAACATCAGGCGGTCCTCGGCGCGTTCGGCCGGCCAGGTGGCGGCGAGGAGGGCGCGCCCGGCGGCGGGGTCATGGGCGCGCAAAGCCCCCAGCAGGGCGGCGCGTTCGGCGAACAGGCCCTCCTGCCAGAGCAGTCGCACCGCGTCCGCGTCGGACGGGTCCGGCAGGGCGGACCCGGCGCTTCCGCGCAGGGCGTAGCGCCACTCCGGGTTGAGCCGGGCGAGCCAGAGCCCACGGGGGCCGGCGAAGGCCAGGGCCCCCGGCCGCAGATCGGTGCGGGCCCGGGCGGCGTCCAGCAGGGCGGGCAGCAGGGACGGCGGGGCCCGGTAGCCGTGGGCGTTCGCGGCGGCCAGCCACTGAGGCAGCAGCTCGGTCAGATCGGGGGACGAGCCCCGTCGGCCGGCCACGGCGCCACCGGAGGCGCGGTCGGCGAGCAGCCGGCCCAGGCGCAGCCGGGCGGCGTCCGGGAGGCGGGGCCGGGGATCGTCCGGTGCGGGCGCCGGGAGAGCGGCGGCCGGGGCGGGCCGCAGGCCGGCCCGGCGGCGGACCGTCTCCTCGGCCGCCGCGTCGAGCAGGGCGAGGGCCGCGTCCCCGCCCGGCGCTCCGGGCGGCGCTCCCGGAGGGGTGCGCCGGTCCGTGCCCAGGAGGGCCGTGGTGACGAGCTCGTCCCAGGGGGTGGTGGTGTTGTTCATCGGGGGGCCTCCTTCGGGATGTGTCCGGGCTTTCGGGTGCGGTGTCGTGGGCCTGGGGGTGTCAGGTGAGCGGGACGGTCTCCGGCGACTCGGCGGACCACGCGGTGAGCGGCAGGACGCCCCGGTGCCCGACCTCGCCGAAGACGGTGACGGGACGGCCCCCGGAGACCGCGACCAGGCGCCACAGCCCGGACCCGGCCAGGGCGGCGGGTGCCAGGGGCAGTGCCGCGCCCCCGTCCGCGTCGGCGAGCTGCCAGCCGCTTCCGGTGGGCAGCGGGAGGACGCCGGACAGGGTGACCGGCCAGGTGTCCAGCCACGGGTCCTCGCCGAGCGCCCTGCCGTAGGCCGCCAGCGCGCCGGCGCAGTCGGTGCCCGGCGGCGGGCTGCTTATCGGCACCGGCGGGGTGAGCAGCTCGCCGAGGTCACCGCGGAGCTGCCCCGCCCCGCCGTGGCCCACGACCTCGGCCTCGGCCATCAGGCCCACGGGCACCGTCAGTTGGGGAGCACGCCCGGCCGCGCCGTAGGAGAGCAGCAGCACCGCCCGGCCGGAGCCGCGCCCGTGCAGCCAGATCCGCCGGGTGGTCAGCCTGCCGTCCGAGCCGTCGCTCTGTGCCAGGAACAGCCAGGTGTCCCGGACCGGCGCGCCGTCCGCGCGGGAGGGCAGACCTATCCGGGTGCGCACCGTCCGGGACAGGGCGGGCGGCAGCCCGTCACGGCCCAGCCATGCCGTGTCCAGCAGGTGCAGCAGCGCGCACTCCTCCAGCAGCCGGACCGGCCAGCCCGGCCCCGACCCCGGTATCGCCCCCAACTCCCTGGCCCGCGCGGCGAGCCCCGGCGCCTGCGCGTCGACCATCCGCGCGGCCGTCTCCTCCCAGGCACCCTGGCCCGCCGCCCCGGCCGAGGCGAGCCCGGCCCGCACCACGTCGGCGAGCCGCTGCTCCAACTCCGTGGCCCCCGTGCTGATCCGCGCCGCCCGGCGCTCGGCACGACGGCGCGCGGCCTCGCGATCGCCCCCGGCGGCGGGCGGGACGGCGGGCGCGGCGGCAGAGTGCGACGGATCGTCAGGTGTCGCGCCCGGCACCCGCCGACCGGAAGAGTCCCCGTTGATCAGCAGCATGGTCACGACGTTACGACCCCCCACTGACAATCCACCCTGACCTGCGCTTCGACCTCGCCGAGTCGCCGGTCGGCGGGGAGTGGCAGCCGGCCCCCGCCCACCCCGAACCGGCTCACGGACCCCGAACCGGCCTCGTCCCGGGGCCGGTTCGGGGGGCGGACGGCTTCCCTCCGTTCATGCCGCACCCCCTCCGGCCTGCGGCGACGGCCGATTGTCAGTGGCGTGGTGCACTGTGGAACCGCAACGGATCGGACGATCTGGAGGGGGAACCATGACCGTGTCCGGAACGGGGACCGCGAGCGCCGCCGGAGTCCTGCGGCCGCACGCGGAGGACGCGTTCGCCGCCGAACTCGCCGCGCTCGCCGCCCGGGACGACCGGCAGCGCCCCGCCAACTGGCGGCTCTCGCCCTGGGCCGTAGCCACCTATCTCCTCGGCGGCACCCTCGCCGACGGCACCGTGATCACGCCCAAGTACGTGGGTCCGCGCCGGATCGTGGAGGTCGCCGTCAGCACCCTCGCCACGGATCGCGCCCTGCTGCTCCTCGGCGTGCCCGGCACGGCGAAGACCTGGCTGTCGGAGCATCTGGCGGCCGCTGTGAGCGGGGACTCCACCCTCCTGGTACAGGGCACCGCCGGCACCCCCGAGGAAGCCGTCCGCTACGGATGGAACTACGCGCAGCTCCTCGCCCACGGCCCGAGCCGCGAGGCCCTGGTGCCCGGCCCCGTCATGCGTGCCATGGCCGCCGGCGCGACCGCCCGCATCGAGGAACTCACCCGCATCCCGGCGGATGTCCAGGACACCCTGATCACGATCCTCTCCGAGAAGACCCTGCCCGTCCCCGAACTGGGCGAGGAGGTCCAGGCGGTCGGCGGCTTCAACCTGATCGCCACCGCCAACGACCGCGACCGAGGGGTCAACGAGCTGTCCAGCGCGCTGCGCAGGCGGTTCAACACCGTCGTCCTACCGCTCCCCGCCACCGCGGAGGCCGAGGTGGACATCGTGTCCCGGCGGGTCGACCAGATAGGGCGGTCGCTCGACCTGCCGGCCGTCCCCGACGGCCTGGCGGAGATCCGCCGGGTCGTCACCGTCTTCCGTGAACTGCGCGAAGGGGTCTCCGGCGACGGCCGCACCCGCCTCAAGTCCCCTTCCGGCACGCTCTCCACGGCCGAGGCGATCTCCGTCGTCACCGGCGGCCTGGCGCTCGCCGCGCACTTCGGGGACGGCGTGCTCCGGGCCTCGGACCTGGCCGCCGGCCTCCTCGGGGCGGTGGTCAGAGACCCGGCCGCCGACCGGGTGGTGTGGCAGGAGTACCTGGAGACCGTGGTCCGCGAACGGGACGGCTGGCAGGACCTCTACCGCGCCTGCCGCGAGGCGGAGGCGTGACCGGGCGGGCCGGGCCCCTGCTGCTGGGCGTCCGGCACCACGGCCCCGGCTCGGCGCGCGCCGTCCGGGCGGCACTGGACGCGGCCCGGCCGCCCGCGGTGCTGATCGAGGGCCCGCCCGAGGCCGACGCACTGGTGGAGTTCGCCGCGGACGAGGGCATGCGTCCACCGGTCGCCCTGCTCGCGCACGCGGTCGACGACCCGGGCCGCTCGGCGTTCTGGCCGTTCGCCGGGTTCAGCCCCGAGTGGGTGGCCCTGCGCTGGGCCCTCGCCCGGTCCGTCCCCGTCCGCTTCGTCGACCTGCCCGCGGCGCACTCCCTGGCCCTGAGCGGGGGCGAGGAACCGGCCGCCGCCGAGAGCGCGGACGGCGGGGTGCGGATCGACCCCATCGGCGTGCTCGCCCGCACCGCCGGTCACGACGACCCCGAACGCTGGTGGGAGGACGTCGTCGAGCACCGCGGCCCGGCCGCGGAAGAGGCCGCCGAAGAGGCCGACGCCCGGGCCCCGTTCGCCGTGCTCGCCGAGGCCATGACCGCCCTCCGGGAGGAGTACGGGCACGGCGGCCACGAGCACGACCTCGTCCGCGAGGCGCATATGCGGTTGCGGCTGCGCGCGGCCCGCAAGGAGTTCGGCGACGGGGTCGCCGTCGTCTGCGGCGCCTGGCACGTCCCGGCCCTCATGGCGCGGACCACCGCCACGGCGGACCGGGCCCTGCTGAAGGGCCTGCCCAAGGTCCGCACCCAGACCACCTGGGTGCCGTGGACCCACCGCAGGCTCGCCCGCTCCTCCGGGTACGGCGCCGGAATCGCCTCGCCCGGCTGGTACGCCCATCTCTTCACGGCCCCGGACCGGCCGGTCGAGCGGTGGATGGCCCGGGTCGCCGGTCTGCTGCGCGAGGAGGGCCGTGCCGTGTCCCCCGCGCATGTCATCGAGGCGGTCCGGCTCGCCGAGACCCTGGCCGTGGTCCGGGGGCGCCCGCTCGCCGGGCTCGGGGAGACGACGGACGCCGTGCGGGCGGTGATGTGCGACGGCTCCGACATCCCGCTCGGGTTGGTCGCCGACCGGCTCGTCGTCGGCGACGTGCTCGGCGAAGTCCCGGACGGCGCCCCGGCGGTGCCGCTCCAGCGGGACCTGGCCCGGCGGCAGCGGAGCCTGCGGCTCAGACCTGAGGCCGGGGAACGGGAACTCGACCTCGATCTGCGCGGCGACCACGACACGGCCCGGAGCCGACTGCTCCACCGGCTGCGGCTGCTCGGCGTCGGCTGGGGCGAGCCCACCGGCCGGGGCGGCACCGGCACCTTCCGCGAGTCCTGGCGGCTGCGCTGGGAACCGGAACTGTCCGTCCGGGTCGCCGAGGCGGGCGTCTGGGGCACCACGGTGCTCGCGGCGGCCACCGCGAAGGCCGAGTCCGAGGCGGTGTCCGCGACCACCCTCGCCGCGGTGACCGCGCTGGCGGAGCAGTGCCTCCTCGCCGGGCTGCCCGACGCCCTCCCGGTGGTGATGGCGGCCCTCGCCGACCGCGCCGCCCTGGACACGGACGTGGGCCACCTCGCCCAGGCCCTCCCGGCGCTGGCCCGCGCCCTGCGGTACGGCGACGTCCGCGGCACCGACACCGCGGCCCTCGCCGAGGTCGCCTCGGGCCTCGCGGAACGCGTCTGCGTCGGCCTGCCGCCCGCCTGCACCGGTCTCGACGCCGACGCGGCGGCCCGGATGCGCGACCACATCGACGCGGTGCACACCGCGATCGGTCTGCTGCCCGACCCGGCGGCGACGGCCGGGCGCTGGCGGGCGGCCCTGCGCCGACTCGTCGCCCGGGACTCCGTCCCCGGCGGGATACGCGGCCGCGCGGCCCGGTTGCTGCTCGACGACGGCCGGCTCGCCGAGGACGAGGCCGCCCGCATCATGGCCCGCGCCCTGTCCCCGGCCGTGCCCCCGGCCGAGGCGGCCGCCTGGATCGAGGGCTTCATCGGCACGGCCCCGGCCGGCGGCCTGCTCCTCGTCCACGACGAGCGCCTGCTGTCCCTGGTCGACGCCTGGCTGACGGGCGTCCCGACGGAGGCGTTCACCGATGTGCTGCCGCTGCTGCGGCGCACCTTCGGCGCGTTCGAGCCAGGCGCGCGGCGCACCCTGGGCGAACTGGCCCGGCGCGGCCCCGCGCCCACGGCCCCCGGCGGCGACCCGGCACCGCCCGCCCCGGGCTTCGGCCCCGGCCTCGCCGAACGCCGCGCGGCCGCGGCGCTCGGCGTCGTGGGCCTGATCCTGACGGCCGGGCGCGCGGGGGGTGCCGCGCCCGCGCGGGGCACCGTGTCCACGCAGGACGGCGCTCGGGCGAAGGAGGCCGCGCGGGCACCGGACACCGCGCCCGCGCAGGACACGGGCCCTGCCAGGGGTGGCGTACCCGGGCAGGGCCCAGGCCCCGCGAGGGGCGCCGCGCCCGCGGACGGCGCCCGTGCACAGGCCAACGCTCCCGCGCGGGACGGCGCCCGCGCGCCGGGCACTGCTCGCGCGCACGACCCGGTGCGCGCACACGACTGCATCGACGACCCGGCGGGGGTGGCGGGATGACACGGACCACGACGCAGGATGCCCCGGCGGACGGAGGCCCTGTGCGCTGCGTCCCCGCGCGGGGCGTCCCGCTTGGCGGGGACCCGGCGGGCGGTGCTTCGGCGCACGGCGTCGCCGCGGACGGCGTCCCGCCGCACGGCCCTGCAGCGCAGGGCACCCCGGTGGGCGGCGCCGCAACGCGCGGCGCCGGGGTGCACAGCGCCCCGGCGTCCAGCGCGCCTGCGAACGCCGACGCGGACCCCGCGCACGGCGCCACAACGCACGCCGCCCCGGTGCGCAGCGTCCCCGCGCACGGCGCCGCAACGCACGGCGCCCCGGTGCGCAACGCCCCCGCGCCCGTGGGCGCCGACGGCGCGTCCGCGCAGGACGAGCGGCTGCGGCGCTGGCGGCTCGTGCTCGGGGCCGAGGCCGCGGCCGACGGGACCGGTCGCGCGCTCGCCGGGGCCGACGCCGCGATGGACACCGCCCTCTCCGCGCTCTACGGCACCCGCCCCGACGACGGGCGGGGAGCCCGGCGGGCCGGCGGGCTCGGCGCCTCCGCGCCCTCGGCGGCCCGCTGGCTCGGCGACATCCGGACCTACTTCCCCAGCAGCGTCGTCCAGGTCATGCAGCGCGACGCGATCGACCGGCTCGGGCTCGCCGCCCTCCTGCTGGAACCGGAGATGCTGGAGGCCGTCGAGCCCGACGTCCACCTCGTCGGCACCCTGCTCTCCCTCCACCAGGCGATGCCGGAGACCACCAGGGAGACCGCCCGGACCGTGGTCCGCAAGGTCGTCGAGGACCTGGAGCGCCGGCTCGCCACCCGCACCCGCTCCGCGCTGCGGGGCGCGCTCGACCGGGCCGCGCGCACCACCCGGCCCCGCCACCGCGACATCGACTGGAACCGCACGATCCGGGCCAACCTCCGCAGCTACCGCCCGGAGTTCGGCACGGTCGTCCCCGAGCGGCTGATCGGCCACGCGCGGGCGGCGCAGGGCGTCCGCAAGGAGGTCGTGCTCTGCGTCGACCAGTCCGGATCGATGGCGGCCTCCGTCGTCCACGCCTCGGTCTTCGGCGCGGTCCTCGCCTCCCTGCGGTCGCTGGACACCCGGCTCGTCGTCTTCGACACCGCCGTCGCCGACCTGACGGACCGGCTGGACGACCCCGTCGACGTCCTGTTCGGCACCCGGCTCGGCGGCGGCACCGACATCAACCGGGCCCTCGCCTACTGCCAGTCCCGGATCACCCGCCCCGCCGACACGGTGGTTGTCCTGATCAGCGACCTCTACGAGGGCGGCATACGCGACGAGATGCTGAAGCGGGTCGCCGCGATGCGGGCGTCCGGGGTGTGTTTCGTCGCCCTGCTCGCCCTCTCCGACGAAGGGGCCCCGGCCTACGACCGCGAGCACGCCGCCGGGCTGGCCGCGCTGGGCGTACCGGCCTTCGCCTGCACCCCCGACCTCTTCCCGGAGATCATGGCGGCGGCTCTGGAGGGACGCCCGCTGCCGGTGCCCGCCGCCGAATGACGGCCCCTCCGGGCCCGTCCGCTCTGTGACCGTAATCACCGCTCAGGTGTGAGCTGTGATTTAGGTGCCCGACCCCTGCGGGGATAACCTGCCAGGCGGACATGCCGCGCCCACGGACACCGTGTGTGCCTCCCTTGTGACAGTGCTCGTCACGTTGCCCTTCGCGGCACGCCCACGCAGACAACGAACCGCGATCTTCAGAAAAGGGACGGACGCGCGTGGACCTGTTCGAGTACCAGGCGAGGGACCTCTTCGCCAAGCACGGTGTACCGGTGCTGGCCGGTGAAGTCATCGACACGCCTGAGGCGGCGCGCGAGGCGACGGAGCGTCTGGGCGGCAAGTCGGTCGTCAAGGCGCAGGTCAAGGTCGGTGGCCGCGGCAAGGCCGGCGGCGTCAAGCTGGCCGCCACCCCGGACGAGGCCGTCGCCCGCGCGACGGACATTCTGGGCATGGACATCAAGGGCCACACGGTCCACAAGGTGATGATCGCGGAGACCGCTCCGGAGATCGCCGAGGAGTACTACGTCTCGTACCTCCTCGACCGCACCAACCGCACCTTCCTCGCCATGGCCTCCGTGGCCGGCGGTATGGACATCGAGGAGGTCGCCGCGACGACCCCCGAGAAGCTGGCGAAGGTGCCGGTCGACGCCAACGAGGGCGTCTCCAAGGAGAAGGCCGCCGAGATCGTCGCCCTGGCGAAGTTCCCGGCCGAGGTCGCCGACCAGGTCGCCGACGTGCTGGTCACGCTCTGGGAGACCTTCGTCGCCGAGGACGCGCTCCTCGTCGAGGTCAACCCGCTGGCCAAGGTCGCCGACGGCCGTGTCATCGCCCTCGACGGCAAGGTCTCCCTCGACGCCAACGCCGACTTCCGCCAGCCGGAGCACGAGGCGCTGGAGGACAAGGACGCGGCCGACCCGCTCGAGGCCGCGGCCAAGGCCAAGAACCTCAACTACGTCAAGCTCGACGGCGAGGTCGGCATCATCGGCAACGGCGCCGGCCTGGTCATGTCGACCCTGGACGTCGTCGCGTACGCCGGTGAGAACCACGGCGGCGTGAAGCCGGCCAACTTCCTGGACATCGGCGGCGGCGCCTCCGCCCAGGTGATGGCGAACGGCCTGGAGATCATCCTCGGCGACCCGGACGTCAAGTCCGTGTTCGTCAACGTCTTCGGCGGCATCACCGCCTGCGACGAGGTCGCCAACGGCATCGTCCAGGCCCTCGCGCTGCTCGCCGAGAAGGGCGAGGAGGTCACCAAGCCGCTGGTCGTCCGTCTGGACGGCAACAACGCGGAGCTGGGTCGCAAGATCCTCTCCGACGCCAACCACCCGCTCGTCCAGCGCGTGGACACCATGGACGGCGCGGCCGACAAGGCCGCCGAGCTCGCCGCTGCGGCCAAGTAAGGGAAGAGGGACTGTAGAACCATGGCTATCTTCCTGAACAAGGACAGCAAGGTCATCGTCCAGGGCATGACCGGCGCCACCGGCATGAAGCACACCCGCCTGATGCTCGGCGACGGCACCAACGTCGTCGGCGGTGTGAACCCGCGCAAGGCCGGCACCACCGTCGACTTCGATGGCACCGAGGTCCCGGTCTTCGGCTCCGTCGCCGAGGCGATGGAGAAGACGGGCGCCAACGTCTCCGTCCTCTTCGTGCCGCCGGCCTTCGCCAAGGCCGCCGTGGTCGAGGCGATCGACGCCGAGATCCCGCTCGCGGTCGTCATCACCGAGGGCATCGCCGTCCACGACTCCGCCGCCTTCTGGGCGTACGCGAAGGCCAAGGGCAGCAAGACCCGCATCATCGGCCCGAACTGCCCCGGTCTCATCACGCCGGGCCAGTCCAACGCCGGCATCATCCCGGGCGACATCACCAAGCCCGGCCGCATCGGTCTGGTGTCCAAGTCCGGCACGCTGACCTACCAGATGATGTACGAGCTGCGTGACATCGGCTTCTCGTCCGCCGTCGGCATCGGTGGCGACCCGGTCATCGGCACCACGCACATCGACGCGCTCGCCGCGTTCGAGGCCGACCCCGAGACCGACCTGATCGTCATGATCGGTGAGATCGGCGGCGACGCCGAGGAGCGCGCGGCGGACTTCATCAAGGAGAACGTGACCAAGCCGGTCGTCGGCTACGTCGCGGGCTTCACCGCGCCCGAGGGCAAGACCATGGGCCACGCCGGCGCCATCGTCTCCGGCTCCTCCGGCACCGCGCAGGCGAAGAAGGAGGCCCTGGAGGCCGCGGGCGTCAAGGTCGGCAAGACGCCGACCGAGACGGCCAAGCTGGCGCGCGCGATCCTCGCGGGCTGACCCGCGAGCGCACGCACGTCGCACCGCTGAGGGCCCGCCCCGGAACGTTTTCGTTCCGGGGCGGGCCCTCGCGTGCGTTTCGCGTGTGTCTCGCGTGTGTGGGCTGCGGCTATATGGCGCGGGCCTATGTGGGCTGCGCCCATGTGGGCTTGGGCCGTGTGGGGTTGGGCCCGTGTGTGTTCGGTCTGTGTGGGCGGGCTCCATGTGGGCGCGCCCTGTGTGGGCGGGCCCCGGTCAGCCGGGGCCCGGCTGGAGGCGGGCGGGGCCGGCGGCGGGGGCGTCCCGCAGCTTATCGCGCAGTTTCTTGGCCTCCTTGCTCAGCCGCTCGGGGCCGTTCTGCGGCGGCGGTACGCCCTCCACCTGCTGCGTCGGCGGCATCGGCGGTTCGTACCCCCGGGGCGAGGTCAGCAGGGCGAGCACCGTCGCCGCCGCGATCAGGGCCGTCGCCACGACGACGATCCGGGTCCACCGCTCGGCGCGCCGTTCGCAGCCGGTGCGCACCGCCTCGGCGGGGGTGGGCTGCGGTACCGGGCCCGAGGCCGTCACCTCCCGCAACTCCCGTCGCAGGAGCTCCGTGTCCGCGAGGTCGGGCAGCCGCGCGGCGACGGCCTCGCGTGCGTGGAGGACGCGGTTGGCCGTGGCGGGGGTGGTCGCCTCGGTCTCGGCCGCCGTGTCGGGCAGGTCCAGGCCCAGGCCGTCGTAGAGGAGCAGGGTGCGGCGGTGGGGTGGCGGCAACTGGTGCAGCGCGCTGAGGAGTTCGCGCCTGCGGGGCTCCTCCGGCGGGTCGTCCGGGTGCCGGTGGGCGGGGCGCAGGCGGTTCCAGGGGGACATCGCGTACTCGTACGCCGCCGCCCGGACCCAGCCCGCGGGGTCGCGGTCGACCGCGACGTCCGGCCATCTCTGCCAGGCGAGCTGGAAGGCCCGTTCGACGGCCTCGTGGGAGAGCCGGCGGCGGCCCGTGAGCACATGGGTCTCGCGTACGAGTGTGGCGGCGACCCGTGTGTAGAGGAGGTCGAATGCCTCTTCGGGTGTGAGGGCGGGGGGAGCGAGGGGAGCGAGGGGTGCGAGTGGCGCGCCGGAGCCGGCGTCCGGCGCGGGCCCCGGCCCTGGCCCTGGCCCTGGCCCCGGTTCCGGCTCGGGCTCGACGGGTGCCTTCTCGGGCGGGGTGGCGGCGACCACGGGGGCGGGCGCCTCGGGTGACTCCTGCGCCTCGGGTGGTTCGGGGGACTTGTCGAGGACGACGGGCGGCGCGGCGGCGGCGGCCGTCGCGGGGGGAGCCTCCGGCTCCTGGACGGGCTTCTGCTCCCACGTGGGCTTCGGCGCCGGCCTCTGCTTCTGCCCCGCGCCCGCCTCCGCCGCGAACTCGGCCAGCAGCTTCGCGTATGTCTCCCGCCGGCGCCCCCGGGGGTCGGTGCGTCCGGTCTCCCAGGAGCGGAGCGTGGACTTGGTGACGCCGACCACCGCGGCGAGTTGTGCCTCGGTCAGCGCCTTCGCCTCGCGGAGCCTGCGCCGTTCCTTGGGAGGCGGCAGGGGGGACCAGGACGCGGACGGTGCGGTGCTCTGAGTCATACGGGGCGTCATATGGGCTCCATGCGGCGCAGCGTCAATCGGAAAATGGCATAAACGTATCTTGAGCGACACATCGGCCATTCGCCCGTTACACGAATAAAGCGCGTGTCGTTGGCAGCATGGCCGCGTGACCCAGACGACCGAGCAGAGTCCGTCGCTGCCGCAGACCCAGGTCGCCGTCCGAGCAGGCGCGTCCGGCGCCGTCGCCGCGTTCGTGCGCGGTGCGACGGCGGCGGGGCTCGGGCTCGGCGTCCTCACCGTGCTCGTGATGGTGCTGTGGATCAGCTCCCCCTTCCCGGACAGCGGTTCCGGCGGCGCCCTGCACACGGCCGTCGTGCTGTGGCTGTTCGCGCACGGCGCCGAACTCGTGCGCTCCGACACGCTGTCCGGGGCTCCGGCCCCGATGGGAGTGGTGCCGTTGCTGCTACTGGTGCTCCCGGTGTGGCTGGTGCACCGGGCCGCCCGGGAGGCGACGGAACCGGGCGAGGACCGGCCGCGCGCCCCCGCGCGCGTGGCCGTCCCGGCCGTGGCCGCCGGGTATCTGCTGGTCGGGGGCCCGCTGGTGTTCTACGGGGTGCGCGGCGAACTCGCCGTGGCGCCGGTCGGCGCGGCGGTGCATCTGCCGCTGCTGGTCCTCGTGGCCGCCGCGTCCGGGGTGTGGGCCGCGCACGGCAGGCCGACCGGGCCGCTCCCCGGGTGGCTGCCGCGCGGGGTGCGCGTGGCGCTGGCTCGGTCGCGTGTCGCGGTCGCGCTGCGTTCGGCGTGCGGCGCGGCGCTGGTGCTGTTCGGCGGCGGGGCGGCGGTGGCGCTCGCGTCCCTGGTGTGGCACGGCACGGCGGCCCAGGAGTCCTTCCTCGCCCTCGCCGGTGACTGGTCGGGCCGGATCGCGCTCGCCCTGCTGGTCTTCGCGCTGCTGCCGAACGCGGCGGTCTGGGGCGCGGCGTACGGTCTCGGGCCGGGCTTCTCGCTCGGGACGGCCGCGACGGCGACGCCGCTGGCCTTCACCGGGACGCCCGCCCTGCCCGAGCTGCCGTGGCTGGCCGCGCTGCCCGGCCGGGGGCCGGGGACGCCGCTGCACTGGGCGGTGGCGGTGGTTCCGCTCGTCGCCGCGCTCCTGGTCGCGTGGTGGACGGCCGAGGCCGCCGCCCCGCGCTACGGGGACCCGGAGGAGGCGTGGACGGCGGGCGGCACGGTGCTGACCGTGCTGCTCGCGGCGCTGGGCTGCGGGATCGCCGTCGCCGCGGCGGCCGCGCTGGCGGGCGGGCCCCTGGGCACGGGGCGCCTCGCCGAGTTCGGTCCGGTCTGGTGGCTGACGGGGGCCGCGGCGGCGGCCTGGGCGGTGGCGGTGGCGACCCCGGCGGCCCTGGCGATCCGCGGATGGCGGGTCCTGCGGGCCCGGCGTGCGGCGGGGGGCGGGTCGGCCGAGGAGGCGCCGGTCGTGCGGGAACCGGCCGCCGCTCCGGCCCCGGCCCCGGAGCGGGCGGCGCCCGCGAAGGCGCCCGCCGCGGGGGAGTCGGCCCGGGCCGAGGTGCTGGAACTGGACGACGACTTCGACGCGTACGACTTCGAGCCGTACGACTTCCTTCCGGCGGACGCGTGGTCCGCCCGCACGCCCCCGTCGCCGGCCGCGGCCTCGGCGGCCGGGGCCGCGGACGCCGCCGCGGTGGTCGCCGCGGCGCGGGAGCCCAAGCCGGCCCCCGCCGACGCGCCGGAACCCGGTGCCCGGCCTCTCCCGGCCGCCTCCGCCTCCGCCGAGCCGGCGCCCCCCGCCGACTGACCGCCCCTGCCCGCAGACGGGTCGGCCGGCACACACGTGGGCCTGGCACACATGGCCGCGACACACGTGCCCCCCGACCACGGCCACCACCTGAGCCCCGCGAGCGACGAGGCAACGCCACACAGGGCCCCGGCACACAGGGGCCGGCCACGTGTGGGCCCGGCACACCGGCCCCGGCCACACGTGGCCCCGGGACATGTGCGCCCGGCACACCGTCCCCCGGCCACACGTGGCCCCGGGACACGTGCGCCTGCCACACAGGGTCCCGGCACATTTAGCCTCGACATACGTGCCCGCGACACACGCGGTCCGGCGGCCCCACGTGCCCTCGACGCACGCGGCCGGGCGGCCCCACGTGCCCACACAGCTGTGGCCCGGACCCTCACAGGGTCCGGGCCACAGCCGATACGGTGCGCCCCAGGGCTACTCCTGGACGCCCAGGACGTCCCGGAGGGGCTCCGGCAGGAGGTCGTTGCAGGCGACCTGGCCCGACTTGGTCAGGGCGTCGTTCACGCAGGTGTAGTAGTCGCGGTAGACGAGCTGCGCCGCGAACGACGCCGCCACGATCACCAGTGCGAGCCCGGCCATGACCAGGCCGCTCACCGAGGCCGTGATCTGCTGCTTGTTCGGGCTCTTGCGCACGGCCGGTGCGGCCTGTGCCGGGCGCGGCTCCCCGTCGGCCGAGCCCCGACCCGCTCCGGGCGCCCCGCGCAGGGAGCTGATCGCCCAGTAGACGGAGAGGGCGCCCAGCAGGAGGGCGACCTCCGGGAGGTCGAACAGGGAGAAGAAGAACGCCCACATACCGCCGAGCAGCGCGTACCGGGCGCGCCGCTGGGCCGGGTCCGTCGGGTCCCAGCGCAGGCCGCTGCCGGGGCCGTCCTGGCCGTTCTGCCCGCCGCGCGGGCCGCTCGGGCGGCCGCCGAAGCCCCCGCCGGACGAGCGGCCGGGCTGGCGGCTGCTCCACTGGCTGCCCCAGTTCGACGAACCGCTCGACGAACCGCTCGACGAACCGCTCGACGAACCGCTGGACGAGCCGCTCGACGAACCGTCCGAGCCCCCGTCCCCGCTCCCGCTGCCGTTCCCGTCGCCGTCCCGCCCCGAGGAGCCGGAGGGCGAGCCGTCGTTCGAGGGGTGCCGTGGCTGCCACGGCTGGTCCGGCCGGCCCTCGGGCGGCGGCGCGAACGGATTGTCGTCGTCCGTGGACTGGCGCTCCCGCGGCAACAGGAGGTCCGTACGGTGGCGTCGGTCCGGCATGTGGTGAACGTCTTCCCCTCGTCGAGCCCGTCGTCGAGCCCGCCCGGGCGCGGGCTCTGCCCCCAGACGCTACCTGTCGGCCACGCCCCCGTCCCGTGGGGGCCGTGCTGTGTGCCGGTATCGTTGCTGACGGTCGGCCCCTTCGTAGAGTTCCCCGTATCGGGAGCCTCGAAGTATTCGTACGACCGTACAAAGCCGCACGGCCCGGCAGGCGCCGCACGGCAACCGCGTCCGCACCCGCGGACCCCCACACCCGCAGCAAGCCCCGAAGCAAGCCCCACAGCAAGCAACGCAACGCGAAAAGAGTCACCCGTGGCTGCCGCCCGCCTCGTCGTCCTGGTCTCCGGATCGGGGACCAACCTCCAGGCCCTGCTCGACGCCGTCGCCGCCGACCCCGAGGGGTTCGGCGCCGAGATCGTCGCCGTCGGAGCGGACCGGAGCGGCATCGCCGGTCTGGAGCGCGCCGAGCGCGCCGGGCTGCCCACCTTCGTGTGCCGGGTGAAGGACCACGCCACCCGCGAGGAGTGGGACCGCGCCCTGACCGAGGCGACCGCCGCCCATGAGCCGGACCTCGTCGTCTCGGCCGGCTTCATGAAGATCGTGGGCAAGGAGTTCCTGGCCCGCTTCGGGGGGCGCACCGTCAACACGCACCCCGCGCTGCTGCCCAGCTTCCCCGGTGCCCACGGCGTGCGGGACGCGCTCGCCTACGGGGCGAAGGTCACCGGGTGCACCGTCCACTTCGTCGACGACGGCGTCGACACCGGCCCGATCATCGCCCAGGGCGTGGTCGAGGTGCGGGAGGCGGACGACGAAGACGCTCTCCACGAGCGCATCAAGGATGTCGAGCGGTCGCTGCTCGTCGAGGTCGTGGGACGGCTCGCCCGCCACGGCTACCGCATTGAGGGACGAAAGGTTCATGTCGGTGAATAACTCCGGTACGCCCGGGACCAAGCCCATCCGTCGCGCGCTGGTCAGCGTCTACGACAAGACGGGGCTGGAGGAGCTCGCCCGCGGGCTGCACGAGGCCGGCGTCGAGCTCGTGTCCACCGGCTCGACCGCGTCGAGGATCGCCGCCGCCGGCGTCCCCGTGACCAAGGTCGAGGAGCTGACCGGCTTCCCCGAGTGCCTGGACGGCCGCGTCAAGACCCTGCACCCCCGGGTCCACGCCGGCATCCTGGCCGACCTGCGGCTGGACGCGCACCGGGAGCAGCTCGCCGAGCTGGGCGTGGAGCCGTTCGACCTGGTCGTCGTGAACCTGTACCCGTTCCGGGAGACCGTCGCCTCCGGCGCGACCCCCGACGAGTGCGTGGAGCAGATCGACATCGGCGGCCCCTCCATGGTCCGCGCCGCCGCCAAGAACCACCCGTCCGTGGCCGTGGTCACCAGCCCCGAGCGGTACGCGGACGTCCTCGCGGCGGTGCGCGGCGGCGGCTTCGACCTGACCGCCCGCAAGCGGCTCGCGGCCGAGGCGTTCCGGCACACCGCCGCCTACGACGTGGCCGTGGCCTCCTGGTTCGCCTCCGACTACGCGCCCGCCGACGACTCCTCGTTCCCCGACTTCCTGGGCGCCACCTGGGAGCGGGAGAACGTCCTGCGCTACGGCGAGAACCCGCACCAGGGCGCCGCGCTGTACGTCTCCGGCGCGGGCGGCGGCCTGGCACAGGCCGAGCAGCTGCACGGCAAGGAGATGTCGTACAACAACTACACGGACACCGACGCCGCGCGCCGGGCCGCGTACGACCACGACGAGCCGTGCGTGGCGATCATCAAGCACGCCAACCCGTGCGGCATCGCGATCGGCGCGGACGTGGCCGAGGCGCACCGCAAGGCGCACGCCTGCGACCCGCTCTCCGCGTTCGGCGGGGTGATCGCCGTGAACCGCCCGGTGTCGGTCGCGATGGCCGAGCAGGTCGCGGAGATCTTCACCGAGGTCATCGTGGCGCCCGGCTACGAGGACGGCGCGGTCGAGGTACTGGCCCGGAAGAAGAACATCCGGGTGCTGCGCGCCGAGGGCGCCCCGGCGGACCGGTTCGAGCTGAAGCCCATCGACGGCGGTGCGCTGCTCCAGGTCGCCGACCGCCTCCAGGCCGACGGCGACGACCCGGCGAACTGGACCCTGGCCACGGGCGAGGCGCTCTCCGCCGAGGAGCTGGCCGAGCTGGCCTTCGCCTGGAAGGCGTGCCGCGCGGTCAAGTCCAACGCGATCCTGCTGGCCAAGGACAGCGCCTCGGTCGGCGTCGGGATGGGCCAGGTCAACCGGGTCGACTCGGCGAAGCTCGCGGTCGAGCGGGCGGGCGAGGAGCGGGCGCGGGGCGCGTACGCGGCCTCGGACGCGTTCTTCCCGTTCCCGGACGGGCTGGAGATCCTGACCGCGGCGGGCGTGAAGGCCGTGGTCCAGCCCGGGGGTTCGGTCCGCGACGAGCAGGTCGTCGAGGCGGCCGAGAAGGCGGGCGTCACGATGTACTTCACCGGGACGCGCCACTTCTTCCACTGAGCCCGCCGGTCTTCCGCCGAGTCGGCCGCTCTTCGCCGATCCGGCCGGTCCTGCGCCGATCCGGCCGGTCCCGCACTGAGCCGGGGCGGGTCCGGAGCCGACCGCGCCCGCCCCGGCCACCCTCGGACGTACGAGGATCACACGCGCCCTCCGTCTTCCTACGCTCGTGCCGGAATCAGTCACGAGGAGGTAGCGGTGAAGCGAAACATCCTGCGGCGCATGGTGGTCGGTGCGAGCGCCCTCGGTCTGTCGGTCGCGGGGCTGGCCGTGGCGCCCGCCGCGTCGGCCGCGTGGGCCGACTGCCCGCGCGAGTACGTCTGCGTCTGGGACAACACGTCGTACTCGGGGGCGCCCAAGTGGAAGTCGAAGGGCAACCTCTCCAACCTGCGCTCGACGACCGGCCTGGCCATCCGCAACAACGGCACGGCCTACCCGGGCGCGGACCACATCTGGTGGAAGGCCACCTGGTCCGGCGGTTCGACCTCGGGCGGCTGCCTGCACTACCCGGAGAACGGCAGCACCAGCGGCACCGGCCACACGCTCGGCGGCACGGTGACGCTGAACTCCGTGAAGTGGGGCGGCGAGTGCTGACCTGACCGACCCGACCGGGCGGACGGGGCCCGGACGCCACGGGGCGTGCCCGGCGGGATCTCCCGCCGGGCACGCCCCGCGCTCCGTTTCAGCACCGTTTGGCCCAGGTGTGGGACGCGACCACCGTGCCCGGCGGCAGGTCGCGTCGGTCCTTCTGCCGGACGCACCCGACGAGGATGTCCAGCCCGCCCTCGGCGAAGTACTTCACATGGACGAACCCGTTGGGGTCGGCGACACCGTTGTTGAAGACCGACGCCGGGTTCGTGGTGAGAGCCCAGGCGCAGTCGGCCCGGCCGTCGGACCAGTCGGGGTCGTCGCCCGACCACGCGCACATCCGGCCGCGTCCTCCCGGTTCCGAGAAGAAGCACACGGAGCCGGGGGCGCAGCGTCCGTACCCTCCTGCCCCTTCTGCCCCTCCTGCATCGGCGTCCGGCCCGGTCGCGGCGCCGGGTGCCGGGGGGCCGCTCCGCCCACCGGGCGCCGGGAGCCCGCCGCCGCCCCGTTCCCGCTCGGTCGTCAGATGGACGACCGACCCGGCCGCCACCAGGGCCAGGACGGCCGCCGCCAGGACCACGCGCAGCCGGCGCGTCCGGCGCGGGAAGGACGGGCGGCGGCCCCCGGCCGCGGCCGCCGCCGTCGTCCGGCGCAGCAGTGAGGCCGCGTCGTGCCGGGCGCGCTCCTCGTGGGTGGGCGCGAGGCAGTCCGCCACGATCTCCCGCCACACGGGCGGCAGTCCGGGGGAGAGCCGGAGTTCCTCCGTCCCCCGGGCGTAGCGCACGGCGGCGTCCCGGCGGGCCGCGGCGGTGGGGCCCGGCAGCGGGTGGGTCCCGGTCAGCACCCGGTGTGCCAGCACACCGAACGCCCAGATGTCCGCGCTGGGCCGGACCCGCATCCCGCGTTCGCCGATCTCGGACCACAGCAGCTCGGGCGGGGTGTGGTCGACGGTCAGGAACGCGGGCGCGTAGGCGTGCGTGCCCTCCAGTTCGGCCGCCCTGCCGAAGTCGGCGAGCCGGACCGAACCGTCCGCCATCAGCAGGACGTTGGCGGGTTTGAGGTCGCCGTGCACCCAGCCCGCGGAGTGCAGCTGGTGCAGGCCCTCACAGATCCGGGCGAGCAGTTCCGGGCCGTGCTCGGGCCGGGGGCCGGCCCTCAGCAGGGCGTCGAGGGAGCCCCGGGCCTCCTCCAGGACCAGGACGGTCGCGCCGTCCAGGCCGGGGCGTGCGGGGTCGTCGACGGTGAGCGTGTCGTAGAGCCGGATCAGGCGCGGTGAGCGCAGTCGTCGCAGCAGGCCGACCTCGCGCTCGGCGAGTTCTCGCAGGTGGCGCAGTTGTCGCGGGGTGTGCGTGCCCGTCGGCAGGAACTTCAGCGCGGCCCGGGCGGGCCGGGCGCCGGGGGTGTCGTCCCGGGCCGCGTAGACATGGCCGAAGGCGCCCGAGCCGAGTTCGTGCTCCACGGTCCAGGGTCCGACGCGGTAGCCCGCCGGGATGTCCGCGACACCGTGGGGGCCGCGGCCCGGTAAGCCGCCGGGTCCGTGGCCGGGGCCGTCGTGGGGTCGGTGGCCCGGGCCACCGTGGGGTCCGTCGCCGGGCGTCTTGTGCGGCATGTCCCCGTCCCGGGTCATCGCGGCCCCCCTCCGGGTCGGGGGAGCGCGCCCAGGTCGTCCTCGCGCACCAGGTCGAAACGGAGCGCGAGGGAGACCATCAGGTCCTTCTTGCCGTTCAGCCGGGGGCCCGGATCGCAGACCTCGGGGGCCGGTTTGAGGCGGAGTTTGACGGCGAGGTAGTCGATGTTCCACTGCACGGCGGCGCGGTTGGCCGCGGGCCACCGGGGGCGGAGCCGTTCGACGACCTCGTCGGCGGTGGGCGGCGCGGCGTGCGGCGTACCGCGCAGCCGGGGCTCGCACAGGGCGACGAGGACCAGGAAGTAGCGCTTGGTGCGGTCGAGCGGGAAGGCGAGCGCGGTCGGTTCGCCGTCGGCGCCCGCCCCGGCGTCGGCGGGGTCGTGGTAGTCGTGGCAGGGCGCCCAGACGTCCAGGCTGAGCAGTTCCCCGGCGGCGGGCAGCACCAGCCGCGAGAACTCGAAGGGCACGGGGGCGTCCAGCCGGCCGGGCGCGACCTTGATGTGCTCGCCCGCGCCCTCCGGGTTCTCCACGACATAGGTGGTGGAGCCGCTGAAGTTGCTGAGCGACCAGTGGGTGCCGGTGGCGGTGATCTCACCCGCGCTGCGGGACACCCCGGGGTGGGTGAGGGTCAGCCCGTCGGGACGCCCCCGGGCGGGTGCCCTGCCGAAGTGGAGCCGTTCCCCGGGGCCGAGCCGGATCTGCTCGGACGCGGTACCGCACGTGGCACCGGACGCGGGCACGACGATGATGGTGTGCACTTCATTCCCTCCCCCGACGGAATCAGCGACAACGGCAACAGCGTAGAGAGCGCTGTCCCTCGGGGGCACGGCTTTGGGGCGGTGTGGCCCGAAAGTGGTAAGCGGGGGATCCCGCCCGGTGCGGGCGGGCGGCCCGGCCAAGGGCGTTTCCCGGAAACCGCCCTTGTGCAACGGCCATGGCCTAGAGTCCCCTGCTTGTGACCGGCACCCATCCGACAGAGACCGCGACCGCCGACGCCTATGACGCCGTCGCCGTCCGCTATGCCGCCCTCGACCGGAGCGATCTCGACAGCCACTCGCCGGACCGGGCGGTGCTCGCCGCCTTCGCGGAGCTGGTGCGGGCGGGCGGCCCCGGGCCCGTCGCTGAACTCGGCTGCGGGCCGGGGCCGGTGACCGCGCACCTGCGGGACCTGGGGCTGGAGGTCTTCGGCGTCGACCTGTCACCGGCGATGATCGCTCTCGCCCGCGCCGCCTACCCGGACCTGCGGTTCGAAGTCGGTTCCATGGCGGCCCTCGACCTGGCGGACGGCGCACTGCGGGGGATCGTGTCCTGGTACTCGGTCATCCACGTCCCGCCGCCGGAACTGCCCGCGTACTTCGCCGAGTTCCGGCGGGTCCTCGCGCCCGGGGGCCAACTGGTGCTCGCCTTCTTCGAGTCGGAGGGCGGGCCGGTGACCGCCTTCGACCACCAGGTGCTCACGGCCCACCGGTGGCCGATCGACGAGCTGGCGGCGCGGGCGCGGGCGGCCGGTTTCACCGAGGTCGGCCGGCTGCTGCGTGAGCCGGGGCAGGGGGAGCGGTTCCGCCGGGGGCATCTGCTGCTGGCCGGCTGACCGTAGGCCCGCCTCCCCGCGCAGCACGAAGGCCGTGCCGTCCGCGGGGAGCGGAGGGCACGGCCTTCGGCGTGCGCCGTGACGGCGCGGGTGGATCAGACGCGCGGGCGCTGGAACCAGGCGGCGCCGTCGGACTTGCCGACGAACACGGCGACCAGGATGGCGAGAACGGTGTGCACCAGACCGATCAGGACGAACGGGTAGATACCGAGCACCGCGGTGATGATGCCGAAGACCAGCGCGGCCACGCGGATGCCGTTGCCGCCGCTGCCGAACTTGGCGCCCAGCACGATCGCGAAGACACCCCAGCCGAGGATCAGCAGGGTCACGAACCACACCGCGCCCACGGACATGTCGGCGAGCTGCTGGAACTGGACGTCGTCCTTCAGCGCCGGGTCGTCCTGCGCGGCGCTGATGGCGAAGGCGCTCAGACCGGCGAGGATGGCGCCGATCACCTGGAAGCCGGCGATGACGAACAGCATGACGCGCGCGGCCTTGACGCCACCCGGCATCTCGGTCGGGCCGGCCGGGTAACCGCCGCCGCCGTACGGCTGGACCGGCGGGGCCTGCGGGTAGCCGTAGCCGGGCTGGCCCTGGGGCTGGCCCTGCTGGGCGTAGGGGTTGTTCGGGTCGCCGAAGCTCATGTCTGGTATTCCTCCGTTTAAAATGCGGGGACGACGCGGTCCGAGCGGAGGATCTGCGCTTCTCTGCCGTTTTGCCCCCCGGCACTGCCCGCGGCACTGCGCGGCTCATAGTCGTATCAACGTCGACTTTTTGTCCAGTCGTTATGCACAGGTGTTGTGCAAGTGCAACCTCCCGTTGAGCGGGTGGAAAGCTCACCTGCCGGGACGGCGCCGGTCCGGATTGGTACCGGGGCGGGTCCATCCGGGAGGATGGGGCCATGACTGCCCAGATTCTCGATGGCAAGGCCACCGCAGCCGCGATCAAGTCCGATCTGACCGCCCGCGTGGCGGCCCTCCGGGAGCGGGGGATCACCCCGGGGCTCGGCACCCTGCTGGTCGGGGACGACCCGGGCAGCCGGTGGTACGTCAACGGCAAGCACCGCGACTGCGCGCAGGTCGGCATCGCCTCGATCCAGCGGGAGCTGCCCGCGACCGCCACCCAGGAGGAGATCGAGGCGGTGGTCCGGGAGCTCAACGAGAACCCCGAGTGCACCGGTTACATCGTCCAGCTCCCGCTTCCCGAGGGCATCGACGCAAACCGGGTCCTGGAGCTGATGGATCCGGCCAAGGACGCGGACGGGCTGCACCCCATGAGCCTCGGCCGGCTGGTGCTGGGCATCGAGGGCCCGCTGCCCTGCACCCCGTACGGCATCGTGCAGTTGCTGCGCCACCACGACGTGCAGATCAAGGGCGCGCATGTGGTGGTCGTGGGCCGGGGCATCACCATCGGGCGGCCGATGCCGCTGGTGCTGACCCGCAAGTCGGAGAACGCGACGGTCACGCAGTGCCACACCGGCACCCGGGACCTCTCCTCCCACCTGCGTCAGGCGGACATCATCGTGGCCGCCGCCGGTGTGCCGCACCTGGTCAAGCCGGAGGACGTGAAGCCGGGCGCGGCCGTCCTGGACGTGGGCGTCAGCCGGGACGAGAACGGCAAGATCGTCGGCGATGTGCACCCGGGTGTCGCCGAGGTCGCGGGCTGGGTCGCCCCCAACCCGGGCGGTGTGGGCCCGATGACGCGGGCGCAGCTGCTGGTCAACGTGGTCGAGGCGGCGGAGCGCGCAGCCGCCGCCGGGTCCGAGGGCTGACGGAAGGAGCCGGGGCCATGGGCGCAGGCACGAACGAGCACCCGGGGGTGGACGCCGCCGCGCCGGTCCCGGAGCGCACGCGGGAGGACGCCGGGGCCGGCGACTCCAGCGGGACGGCTGGTCCCGGCAACCCCGGCGGTGCGACGGCCGACTCCGGCCGGACGGCAGCGGACTCCGGCCGGACGACGGCCGACTCGGGCCGGACGGCAGCCGACTCGGGCCGGACGACGGCCGACTCGGGCCGGACGGCAGCCGATTCCGGGGACACCGCCGACGCGGCCGGCGGCGACAAGGCGGCGGGCCCGGGTTCGGGCTCCCGCCGCCCGCCCGCCGTCACCCTGGACACCGCCCGTCCCGAGGGCGGCGGCCGGGCCGCGCCGGGTGACGCCCCCGCGCCCGCGCGCCAGTGGCCGCTGCTCACCGTCCTCGGTGCGACCGGCGTGGGTCTGCTGATCGTCGGCACGGACGCGTTCGCCGACGCCTTCCGGGTCGGCGCCATCGTCATCGGGGTCGCGCTGCTGACCGGCGCGGTCCTGCGCCGGGTGCTCCCGTCGGTGGGGATGCTCGCGGTCCGCTCCCGTTTCACGGACATGATCACGTACGGCGTGCTGGGCGGGGCGATCGTTCTGCTCGCGCTGGTGGCGCAGCCCGAACCGTGGCTCGACATCCCGATCCTGGAGGACGCGGTCCACTTCACGATCCGCTAGGTGTATCGACCCGCAGGGTTGTTGACGCGGCTGATGGGCGGGGGTCCGCACCGGAGCGCGCGGCACGGCTCCGACCTGGTACGACGACCCGGCCGCCGGATGTGGACGGCGCCCGTCCTCTCCCCCGAGGGATGACGGGCGCCGTCGTGTGTCCAGAGTCATGGACGCGCCAAGGGTGTTCAAGGGACGGCCGTCCGCTGTGGCACGGAAGTGACCATTCCGCCATCGTGTGATCGTTCGGCTACCGAGCGCGCCGCCCGGCGCGCGGACAACCCGGGCCGCCGGGCCGCCCCGTGCCGGTGAGCCGCGCCACACGGGGGCGCGGGCGACCACCCTGCCGTGTCGGATAGCCTGACCGCTGGAAGTCTCTTCACGTCAAGATTCAGCCGGCGTGGACCGGACATCCCGTACGAGGGGCAGCGCTGCCCCCACCGCCAGCTCGCATACGGAGATCGCCATGACCCGCACTCCCGTCAACGTCACCGTGACCGGCGCGGCCGGCCAGATCGGCTACGCGCTGCTCTTCCGCATCGCCTCCGGGCACCTGCTCGGCGCGGATGTGCCGGTCAAGCTGCGTCTGCTGGAGATCCCGCAGGGTCTCAAGGCCGCCGAGGGCACCGCGATGGAGCTCGACGACTGCGCCTTCCCGCTCCTCAAGGGCATCGACATCACCGACGACCCGAACGTGGCCTTCGACGGTGCGAACGTGGCCCTCCTCGTCGGCGCCCGTCCCCGCACCAAGGGCATGGAGCGCGGCGACCTGCTCTCCGCCAACGGCGGCATCTTCAAGCCGCAGGGCAAGGCCATCAACGACAACGCGGCGGACGACATCAAGGTCCTGGTCGTCGGCAACCCGGCCAACACCAACGCCCTCATCGCCCAGGCCGCCGCGCCGGACGTACCGGCCGAGCGCTTCACCGCGATGACCCGCCTCGACCACAACCGCGCCATCTCGCAGCTCGCCGCGAAGACCGGCGCCGACGTGGCCGACATCAAGCGCCTGACCATCTGGGGCAACCACTCGGCGACCCAGTACCCGGACATCTTCCACGCCACGATCGCCGGCAAGAACGCCGCCGAGGTCGTCAGCGACGAGAAGTGGCTGGCCGACGAGTTCATCCCGACCGTCGCCAAGCGCGGCGCCGCGATCATCGAGGCCCGTGGCGCGTCCTCGGCCGCCTCCGCCGCCAACGCGGCCATCGACCACGTCCACACCTGGGTCAACGGCACCGCCGAGGGCGACTGGACCTCCATGGGCATCCCGTCCGACGGCTCCTACGGTGTCCCGGAGGGCCTGATCTCCTCCTTCCCGGTCACCACCAAGAACGGCACGTACGAGATCGTCCAGGGCCTGGACATCAACGAGTTCTCCCGCGCGCGCATCGACGCCTCCGTCAAGGAGCTGGAGGAGGAGCGCGCGGCCGTCCGCGAGCTCGGCCTCATCTGACGTACCGCTCACGTCATCTGACGCACCGCGCACGTCGCGTCGAACCGCGTACGCACGTCCCGCCCCCGGCGGCCTTCCCGGCCGCCGGGGGCGGCGCCGTCCCACCGTCTCACCGGGCGGTGGCGCGCCCCGCGGCCGGCTCCTCCCGCAGCCAGTGGCGGCCCGTCGTCCAGCCGAGCAGCCGCCGCGCCCGTCCGCCGTCCGCCGTGCCGTCCGGCCCGAACGCGCCGCCGGCGGCGACCAGTCGCAGGCCCGCGAGCGCCGGTGCCAGCCGGGCCGCCACATGTGCCGGGTGCCGGGCGGCGCGTTCCGGCAGCCCGGCCAGCGCCTGCGCCCGCTCCTCGTCGGCGCAGAGCGACAGATGGAACACCAACTGCCGCCACGCGTACGCCGCGTCCTTGATCGTGGCGAGCGGGCGCGGGTTGCCGTGCACCCGGCCGGTGAGCCGGCACACCGCCTCGAAGCAGCGCACGGCCAGGTCGTCGAAGCCGGGCCGCGGGGCGATGCCCACCCGGCCGACGAGCACGGCCAGATTGTGCGTCGTCAGGATCTGCGCCTGCTCGATCACCGTGCCGTTGGCCGCCACCGGGGGACCGGTGCCGCTTCCCGCCCGGTCGACGCACAGGCGCGCGAACTCGGGCGAGGTCCGGGCGCGGTGGGTGTGCCGGGCGGCGCGGCCCGCCTCGGTGATCGCCAGGTTGCGCACCGCCGTGTAGTCGATGCCGTAGTACCGCTCGTACAGGGTGCCGTGCAGCAGCTCCGCCGCCACCCGCGCCGCGACCAGGAACTTCGGGCCGAAGGTGCCCATGAAGATGTCCGCCGCCAGTTCCTCGGTGAACGGCACGCCGAGATCCGCCTGCCGGGCCAGCACGGACAGTTCCCGCACCAGCGGGTTCGGCAGGATCGTCGCGGGGAACGCCTGCACCGCCAGTTCCCCCAGCTCCCGCAGCGCGGCCCGCGCGGGCTCCTCCGCCGACGCCCCGGCGTTCCGGTGCCCGGCCACCGCCCGCACCCACGGCAGTTCCTCCGGGCGCACCTGCCGCTCCAGATCGAGCAGCAGCAGGGAACGCCGGTTGCGGAACGCCCGGTACCCGGCGGCCATCAGGGCGCGCAGGGTCTCGTCCCCGTACGCCTCCGCGGTGGTGACGGCGACGAGCTGGGGCACCAGCTCGGCCAGCACCTCGGCGGACGGCACCACGCCCCGCTCCACCAGGGTGGCGACGGGCGCGCTGAGGGCGGACTCGACGGTCGCGCGGATGCCCGGCGGGATGGCGGCGCCGGCGGGCAGGCCGCACTGTGCCGCCTCCTCGTCGCTCACGGGCGCGAGGAACGGCGCGGTGTCGGGGACGCCGGACCCCGGGGGCACCTCGGAGAGCCGGCGGACCACGAGCCCGGCCAGCAGATGGTGCGCGGGCAGCGCGGCCTGCCGTGCCTGCTCGCCGCGGAGCGTGCCGTGCCGGGCCGAGCCGGGGACGCCCCGCTTGCGGACCATGGACGCGACGGCGTGCCGCAGCAGTCCGGCGCGCCGGGCGTCCAGGGGACGGCCCGCGACGGCCTCCGCGAGCGCCGCGCGGAGGATCGCCGGGTTCTCCTCGGGGCGGCGGTGCTTGGTGCACCGGGTGTGCTCGGCGGCCAGGACGCGGTAGCGGCGCAGGAGTTCCGCGCCGCGCTCCCGCCACTCGGCGCCGTACTCGGGGGAGCGGGCGCTGCCGTCGGGGTCCAGGACCTCCAGCCAGTGGGCGAGCAGCTCGTCGGCGAACGGCTGCCAGACCGCCAGGGATTCGCGCTGCGTCTCGATCCGGGCCCGCGGGCCCCGGGAGGCGAGCGCCCGGCCCGCGTCGTCCGCGCTGATCCGGTGCACCGCGCGGGCGCCGGGCAGGGGCGCGTCGGACGGGCGGGCCAGGAAGCGCAGCCGCCCGGCGAACGGCTCCAGGGCGCGGACGAGTTCGAGCGCCGCGTCGGTCTCGCCCGCGCGGACCAGCCAGGCGACGGTGAGCAGCGCGGCCTCCTCCGGCAGCGCGACCGTGTAGCGGCCGGTGTCCAGCAGCCGCCACAGCTCGGTGAGGCCGTCCCCGGTCAGGTAGTGGGCGAACAGGGACCGCCGGTCCGCCGGGACGCCCGCGCGGCGGGCCGCCTCGGTCTCGTACGGCAGCAGGGGGCCGCCGGCGGCGGGCTCCCCGGTGGCGAAGCCGCCGCGCAGGACCTGCGGGGTGACCCAGGCGGGCAGACCGGCGACGGGCGTCCGGGAACCGATCCGCAGGCGTCCGTCCGCCATACCCGCGAGGACCTGGCGCCACCGCTCGACGCGCGTCTCGGCGCGGTCCCGTGCGGCGGGGTCGCGATGGGTCAGCGCGGTCGTGAAGGCGCGGGCCAGTTCGTTCTGCGCGTACGACGTCGACGCGCTCGGGAGCTGCTGGTCAGCGTGGTTGTCCATAAGCCGACGTGGCGGGTTCCGCCCCCGCGCCCTCCGGGTCCCGAGCCCGGCGCTCTGACTGACTGAGCTACACGTCGATGCCCGGGACGGTAGACGGCGAACACCCGGCCGGGCAACGTGAATTCGCCGCCACCGCGCGGGTCGTACAAAGGGCGAGGACGAGTGGAGCGACGCATGGAGGACGGCCGGATGGACGCCCAGGAGACCGCGGACGCGATCGTGGTGCGCGGCGCCGGGGAGGCGGACCGGGCGGTGCTGCAGCGGCTGTGGCAGCTCTTCCGGCACGATCTCGCCGCGTACCAGGGAGGGTTCCCGCCCGGACCGGGCGGGCTGTACGGCACCGAGCGGCTGGACGCGGCCTTCGGGAATCCGGACCGGGCGCTGTTCCTGTTCCTGAGCGGCCCGAGTCCGGTCGGCTTCGCGTTGGTCCGGGTGCTGGACGGAGGCGGGGCCGAGGACGGCTCCGGCTCCGGACCCGCTTCCGGGGCCGTGCTGAGCGCCTTCTTCGTGGTGCGCGGGCTGCGCCGGGGCGGGGTCGGGATGCGGGCGGTGCGGGAGGTGCTGGCGGCCCATCCGGGCCGGTGGGAGATCCCGTTCCAGGAGGCGAACACGGGCGCGGCCCGGTTCTGGCGGCGGGTCGCGGAGGGCGCGGCTCCAGGGGCGTGGACGGAGGAGCCCCGGGGTGTCCCGGTCCGGCTAGGGGTGCCGCCGGACCGGTGGATCGCGTTCCGTGCGGGCTCGGGCGGACTGGTCGGTTCCGGTATCCGAACGTGAGGAGGGCCACTTTCCGTCAATCATTGCGCATGGATTTTCGCCCCGGGGGCAGGTGGCCAAGCCGCCGGGTTCGCGCCCGGTTGGGGGACGTAAAGGAAACGAAAGGCCATAAGCGACGTGTCGGCAGCACAACAGACCATCCACGTGGGCGGAGAGTGGCGCGCAGCCGTCTCCGGCGCCACGCGCGAGATCATCGACCCTGTCGACGCGACCGTGTTCGCCGTCGTCGCCGAGGGTGATGTCGCGGACACCGACGACGCGGTGGCCGCCGCCCGCGCCGCCTTCGACGACGGCTCCTGGCCGCGCACCCCGGTCGCCGAGCGCGCCGCCCTGCTGCGCCGGGTCGCCGGTCTGCTGGAGCGCGACCGCGAGCGGATCGGCGCCCTGGAGAGCCGGGACGCGGGCAAGACCCTGGAGGAGGGCCGGGTCGACGTCGACTGCGTGCGCGACGCCTTCCTGTACTTCGCCGACCTCGTGACGAACGAGAGCGGCGGCCGGGTCGTGGACGCCGGCTCCGAGGAGATCCACAGCGTCGTCGTGCACGAGCCCGTTGGCGTGTGCGCCATGATCACGCCCTGGAACTACCCGCTGCTCCAGGCCAGTTGGAAGATCGCACCCGCGCTCGCCGCCGGCAACACTTTCGTGATCAAGCCCAGCGAGATCACCCCGCTGACCACCGTCGCCCTGATCGAGCTGCTGATGGAGGCCGGACTGCCGCTCGGCGCCGCCAACATCGTGACCGGTCCCGGCGCCACCGTCGGCGCCCGCCTCGCCGAGCACCCCGACGTCGACCTGGTCTCCTTCACCGGCGGGCTCGCCAGCGGCACCAAGGTCGCCAAGGCGGCCGCCGACACCGTCAAGAAGGTCGCCCTCGAACTCGGCGGCAAGAACCCCAACGTGGTCTTCGCCGACGCCTGCGCCACCCCCGAGGGCTTCGACACCGCCGTCGACCAGGCACTCAACGCCGCCTTCATCCACAGCGGCCAGGTCTGCTCGGCCGGCTCCCGGCTGATCGTCGAGGAGTCCCTGCGGGACCGTTTCGTCGCCGAACTCGCCCGCCGCGCCGAGAAGATCCGGCTCGGCCGGGGCACGGACGAGGGCGTCGAGTGCGGCCCGCTGGTCTCCGCCGCCCAGCTCGCCCGCGCCGAGGACTTCGTGGCCTCCGCCCTCAAGGAGGGCGCCGTACTGCGGGCCGGCGGCGAGAAGCCCGACGGGCCCGGCTACTTCTACCGGCCCACCGTCCTCGACCACTGCCACCGCGAGATGCGCGTGGTCCGCGAGGAGGTCTTCGGCCCGGTCCTCACCGTCGAGACCTTCACGACCGAGGACGAGGCCGTCGCCCTCGCCAACGACACCGAGTACGGCCTCGCCGGGGCCGTCTGGACCTCCGACGCCGGCCGCGCCCGCCGCGTCGCCGGCCGGCTGCGTCACGGGACCGTCTGGATCAACGACTTCCACCCCTACCTGCCGCAGGCGGAGTGGGGCGGCTTCGGCAAGTCCGGCACCGGCCGCGAACTCGGCCCCACCGGTCTCGCCGAGTACCGCGAGGCCAAGCACATCTACCAGAACCTCGCTCCGCGCCCGGTGCGCTGGTTCGCGGGCTGAACGGGGAGAGGGACAACCGCACATGAGCACCACGGACACGTCCGCGAACACCCCTGCGGACGCACAGCACCCCGAGGTCTACGACTATGTGATCGTCGGCGGCGGCACCGCCGGTTCGGTGATCGCCTCCCGGCTCACCGAGGACCCGGAGACCACCGTCGCCGTCATCGAGGGCGGCCCCAGCGACGTCGGCCGCGACGACGTCCTCACCCTGCGCCGCTGGATGGGCCTGCTCGGCGGCGAACTGGATTACGACTACCCCACCACCGAGCAGCCGCGCGGCAACTCGCACATCCGCCACAGCCGCGCCCGCGTGCTCGGCGGCTGCTCCTCCCACAACACCCTGATCGCCTTCAAGCCCCTCCCCTCCGACTGGGACGAGTGGGCCGAGGCCGGCGCCGAGGGCTGGGACGCGGCCGCCATGGACCCGTACTTCGCCCGGCTCCGCAACAACATCGTCCCCGTGGACGAGGCCGACCGGAACGCCATCGCCCGCGACTTCGTCGACGCCGCGCAGGGCGCCCTCGGCGTGCCCCGCGTCGAGGGCTTCAACCGGCAGCCCTTCCACGAGGGCGTCGGCTTCTTCGACCTGGCCTACCACCCCGAGGACAACAAGCGCTCCTCGGCCTCGGTCGCCTATCTGCACCCGTTCCTGGACCGCCCCAACCTCCATATCGCCCTGGAGACCTGGGCGTTCCGCCTGGAGCTGGACGGCACCCGGGCGACCGGCGTGCACGTGCGCACCAAGGACGGCGCCGAGCGCCTGGTGCGCGCCCGGCGCGAAGTCCTGGTGTGCGCCGGGGCGGTGGACACCCCGCGCCTGCTGCTGCACTCGGGCATCGGCCCCCGCGCCGACCTGGAGAAGCTGGGCATCCCGGTGGTGCACGATTTGCCGGGCGTCGGCGAGAACCTGCTCGACCACCCCGAGTCGGTCATCGTCTGGGAGACCCACGGGCCGATCCCGGAGAACTCCGCGATGGACTCCGACGCGGGCCTGTTCGTCCGCCGGGACCCCGAGTCCGAGGGCCCTGACCTGATGTTCCACTTCTACCAGATCCCCTTCACCGACAACCCCGAGCGCCTGGGCTACCAACGGCCCCCGCACGGCGTGTCGATGACCCCCAACATCCCCAAGCCGCGCAGCCGCGGCCGCCTCTACCTCACCAGCGCCGACCCCGAGGCCAAGCCCGCCCTCGACTTCCGGTACTTCACCGACGAGGACGACTACGACGGCCGCACCCTCGTCGACGGCATCCGCATCGCCCGGGAGATCGCCGCCCGCGAACCGCTGGCCGGCTGGCTGAAGCGCGAGGTCTGCCCGGGGCCGGAGGTCACCTCCGACGAGGAGCTGAGCGAGTACGCGCGCAAGGTCGCGCACACCGTCTACCACCCCGCCGGCACCTGCCGGATGGGCGCGGCCGACGACGAACTCGCCGTCGTCGCCCCCGACCTCACCATCAGGGGCCTCACCGACATCCGGATCGCCGACGCGTCCGTCTTCCCGACCATGACCGCCGTGAACCCGATGATCGGCGTCCTCATGGTCGGGGAGAAGTGCGCGGACCTGCTGGGAGGAACGAACCGATGAGCAGCACCACGACCGCACCCGACGCACCCGCGGCGGCGCCGTCCGTCTTCACCGTCCGCAACCTGTGGAAGGTCTTCGGACCCAAGGCCGACCGCGTCCCGGGCGACCCCGCCCTCGCCGCCCTGGACGCCACCGAGCTGCGCGAGCGCACCGGCTGCACCGCCGCCGTCCGGGACGTCTCCTTCGACGTCCGCAAGGGCGAGGTCTTCGTCGTCATGGGCCTCTCCGGCTCCGGCAAGTCCACCCTGGTGCGCTGCCTGACCCGGCTGATCGAGCCCACCTCCGGCGCCCTCGCCATCGACGGCGAGGACGTGCTCTCCATGGACGCGGGCCGGCTGCGCGAACTGCGTCGCCACCGCGCCGCCATGGTCTTCCAGCACTTCGGCCTGCTGCCGCACCGCTCCGTCCTGGACAACATCGCCTACGGACTGGAGATCCAGGGCGTCGGCCGCGCCGAACGCCGTTCGCGGGCGGCCGAGTTCGTCGCCAAGGTCGGCCTGGAGGGCCTGGAGGACCGCCGCCCCGGGCAGCTCTCCGGCGGCCAGCAGCAACGCGTCGGCCTCGCCCGCGCCCTCGCCGTCGACCCCGAGGTGCTCCTCTTCGACGAGCCGTTCAGCGCCCTCGACCCGCTGATCCGGCGGGACATGCAGGAGGAGGTCGTCCGCCTGCACCGGGAGGAGGGCCGCACCATGGTCTTCATCACCCACGACCTCAACGAGGCGCTGCGCCTCGGCGACCGGATCGCGCTGATGCGCGACGGCCGGATCGTGCAGCTCGGCACCCCCGAGGAGATCGTCGGCTCGCCCGCCGACGACTACGTCCGCGACTTCGTCCGGGACGTGCCGCGCGAGCAGGTCATGACCGTCCGCGCGGCCATGCGCCCCGCCTCGGCCGGCGAGAGCGAGACCGGCCCGGCCCTCGCGCCGGACGCCACCGTCCACGAGGCCATCGAGGCGGTCGCCCGCACCGGCGAGTCCGCCCGGGTCGTCGAGGGCGGACGCTGCCTGGGCGTCGTCGACCACGCGGGCCTGCTCGGCGTGGTCGCCGGTGTCCCGGCCCCGACCGGGAAGGCGGCCGCCTGATGCACTCCCATACGACCTGGCCCCCGCCGGGCCGCCCCGCCCCCGTCCCCGGCACCGGGCGGTGGGGCCGATGAGCGCCACCGCGACCCCCACGCCCACACCGGCCGCCGCCACCGGGACCGCCGCGGGAGCCCTCGGCTCCCTGGCCCGGCACCGCACCCGGCTGATCGGCGCCGGCCTCGCCGTTCTCCTGCTCCTCGGCGCCGTCCTCGTCGGCGGCGGCACCTGGCCCGGCCGGATGGCCGTCGACCTCTCCGGCCCGCTCGGCAGCGCCAGCGACTGGATCATCGACAACAGGGACAGCCACCCCCTCTTCCTCTACGTCCTCGGGCACATCAGCAACGCCGTCGTCCTCGCGGTCCGCGCCGTCTACCTGGTGCTCCTCGCCGCCGGCTGGGCAGGCGTCACGGCCGCCGCCGGTGTGATCGCCTGGCGTGTCGCGGGCGTCCGCCTCGCCCTCACCTCCATCGCCGCGTTCGCCGCCTGCGGACTGCTCGGCATGTGGGTGCCCACCATGCAGACCCTTGCGCTCATGGTGGTCGCGGTGACCGCGTCCGTTCTGCTCGGCGGCCTCCTCGGGCTCGCCGCGGGCCTCTCCGACCGCACCCACCGCACGTTGCGGCCGGTCCTCGACACCATGCAGGTGCTGCCCGCCTTCGCGTATCTGCTGCCCGTCGTCCTGGTCTTCGGCATCGGCGTGCCCGCCGCCGTCCTCGCGACCGTGATCTACGCGGCCCCGCCCATGGCCCGCCTCACCGCCCTCGGGCTGCGGGGCGCGGACGCCGGGGTGATGGAGGCCGCCGCCTCGCTCGGCGCGACCGCGCGCCAGCGGCTGCTGACCGCCCGGCTGCCGCTCGCCCGCAAGGAACTCCTCCTCGGGCTCAACCAATCGATCATGATGGCCCTCTCCATGGCCGTCATCGCCTCCGTGATCGGCGCGGGCGGCCTCGGCGACCGGGTCTACCAGGCCCTCGCCTCCGTCGACGTCGGCGCGGCCCTCGCCGCCGGCATCCCGATCGTGCTGCTCGCCGTCGTCCTGGACCGCGTCACCGGCGCGGCCGGGGAACGCCTCGGCGAGGCCCCGGCCCGGGGTGCCCGGACCGGCTGGGTGATCGCCGCGGCCGTGACCCTGGCCGCCGCCCTCGCCGGACGGTTCGCGGACCGCCTCGCCTGGCCGGACGCCTGGACCGTCGCCATCGCCGAGCCCGTCAACCGTGCCGTCGACTGGATGACCGCGCACCTCTACACAGGGGTGCCCGTGATCGGCGGCACCGCCGACTGGGCCGCCCGCTTCACCACCTGGGTCCTCGACCCGGTGCGCGACGGGCTGACCTGGCTGCCCTGGTGGTCCGTGCTGCTGCTGGCCGGCGCCCTCGCGCTGCTGATCGGGACGTGGCGCACGGCGGCCACCGCCGTCCTCGCGATGGCCGCGATCGGCGTCCTCGGCGTCTGGGAGCCCGCCCTGGACACCCTGTCCCAGGTGCTGGCCGCCGTCTCCGTCACCCTGGTCATCGGCTTCGCCACCGGTATCGCCGCCGCGCGCAGCGCGCGGCTGGGGCGTGCGCTCCGCCCGGTCCTGGACGTCTTCCAGACCATGCCGCAGTTCGTGTACCTGATCCCGGTGGTGGCGCTCTTCGGCGTCGGCCGGGCCCCGGCGGTCGCCGCCGCCGTGGTGTACGCCCTGCCCGCCGTCGTCCGTATCACCGCGCAGGGCATGGCGGCCGTGGACCCGGCCGCGATGGAGTCCTCGCGCTCCCTCGGCGCGACCGGGCGGCAGCAGCTCCTCCAGGTCCAACTTCCGCTGGCCCGGCCCGCGTTGCTGCTCGCCGTCAACCAGGGCGTGGTCCTCGTCCTCGCCGTCGTCGTCATCGGCGGCCTGGTGGGCGGTGGCGCGCTCGGCTACGAGGTCGTCTTCGGCCTCGCCCAGGGCGACCTGGCCACGGGTCTGGTCGCGGGCGCGGCGATCGTCTGCCTGGGCCTGATGCTGGACCGCGTCACGCAGCCGACCGAGCGGCGGGAGGCGGGGCGTGCGCCTGCCGCGACCGCCGGGTCCGCTGCCGGAAAGGGGGCCTGACATGGCTCGTATCCCGGACCGCCTCCGGGTCGCCGCGGCGGCCCTCGGTCTGACCGTCCTCACCGGCTGCGGCGCGGCCGACATGACCAAGCAGACCTCGCCCTACGCCGCCGCCGAGGGCGCCCGGACGGTCACGCTGTCCGTGCAGTCCTGGGTGGGCGCGCAGGCGAACGTCGCCGTCGCGCAGTACCTGCTGGAGAAGGAACTCGGCTACCGCGTCGACACCGTCCAGATCGACGAGGTCCCGGCCTGGGACGCGCTGAGCCAGGGCCGGGTGGACGCCATCCTGGAGGACTGGGGCCACCCGGAGCAGGAGCAGCGCTACATCGAGGACAAGGGCACCATCACCCGGGGCGGCGACCTCGGCGTCACCGGCCACATCGGCTGGTTCGTGCCCACGTACTTCGCCGAGAAGCACCCGGACGTCACCGACTGGAAGAACCTCAACAAGTACGCCGACCAGTTCCGCACGGCGGAGAGCGGCGGCAAGGGCCAGCTCCTGGACGGCTCGCCGTCCTATGTCACCAACGACAAGGCCCTGGTGAAGAACCTGGACCTGGACTACCAGGTCGTCTTCGCCGGCTCCGAGGCGGCGCAGATCACCCAGATCCAGCAGTTCGCCAAGGCGAAGAAGCCGTTCCTGTCGTACTGGTACAAGCCGCAGTGGCTCTTCGAGAAGGTCCCGATGACGGAGGTGAGGCTCCCGCCGTACAAGGAGGGCTGCGACGCCGACCCGGACAAGGTGGCCTGCGCCTACCCGCACACCCCCCTCCAGAAGTTCTTCAACACCCGCTTCACGGAGAAGGGCGGCGACGCGGCCGCGTTCCTGGAGAAGTTCCGCTGGACGGAGAAGGAGCAGAACGAGGTCTCCCTCATGATCGCGGAACAGAAGCTGGCTCCGCAGGAGGCGGCGAAGAAGTGGGTCGACGCGAACGAGCCGACGTGGCGCGCGTGGCTGCCGTGACGCTGCGCTGAGCCCCTGACATTCGCCCGTCCCTTGGCCCGCCCTCGCGCGCTGCGCGGGGGGGG